>JBFHGV010000084.1:0-8652 GCA_041582955.1 Arenibacter sp. | reverse complement strand
TGGCAACAGCGTTGTCGCTATAATCAAACTCTAACTTTGCTGGTGGGGGGTCTCTCCTGTCTTTAGGGATGAAATCTCCGTCTGTGGCAACAGCGTTGTCGCTATAATCAAACTCTAACTTTGCTGGTGGAGGGTCTCTCCTGTCTTTAGGGATGAAATCTCCGTCTGTGGCAACGGCGTTGTCGCTATAATCAAACTCTAACTTTGCAGGTGGAGGGTCTCTCCTATCTTTAGGGATGAAATCTCCGTCTGTGGCAATGGCATTATCGCTGTAATCAAACTCGGACATTGCTGGTGGAGGGTCTCTCCTGTCTTTAGGGATGAAATCTCCGTCTGTGGCAACGGCATTATCTACATTTTGGAAGGTTTGATCGGCCTTCATTGCAAATAAGCCTACACTTAGCAGTACTACTGCAAAAATCGCTACTAATTTTTTCATAATTATAGTATTTCGAGGGTTAATAATGGCTAAACTACTAAAGAAGAGAGGGGAGGGGGTTGTGTAGGAATTATCTTTAGCAAAAGCAACGGTTCTATTAGTGAACGTATGCTTTTTGCGAGAATTTGGCTAATTAAGCGTAGAAATGGTGTTTTTGGCCAATACCTGTTTTAGGTTGTCAATGTTATTTTTGTAGGATTTTGAGAAAGGTAATTGCAGTTTTTCGTGCTTCAAAGTGCATACGCCTTTTCCATAGTTGATACGGGAAATAAAGTTGATATTGATAATATAACTCTGGTGTACCCTAACAAAATTGGAAGGTAGGTTGTTCTCGAAAGTCTTTAACGTCTTAAAAGCACTTATAGTACTCCCGTCTTTCATAAAAAAATCGGTTGCGTTGTTATCGGCCTGTAAATACATGATTTCCTGTGTATTTATATAGCGATAATCTTTATAGGACTGCAGTAAAAGAGTTTTGGGTTTTTCTTCCTTTGTGATCTCCAACTTTAAACGCAATATGGTTTTTCTAATATCAAATTCGTTATAGGGCAATAGCCAATAATCAAAAAAATGACATTTCAAGGCCTCATAAGCGTATTGTTTGCTTTTGGATATTCCAACAAATAAGGGGATGTCTTTTAGGTATTGATGCATTTCCATTATCATATGGAAATACTCGTGTGCCTTTTCGTTTAGATGGATGAAAACAACATCAGGAGATTTTTTTAGTATACCATTGAGACCGTCAACGCTGTCGGTTGCAATTCCGGCGCAGTCAAATTCGCTATATTCTTCCATATGGTGCTGTAGTTGCAAATTGGAAGTAGCATCTGAGTCCAGAATGGTATACGTAAATCCCATTTTTTTTAATGATTTTAATGCAAAATAGTGATACTTAGTATTATAGGGTCTCAGCAAAACCTTAGAAAAACTAGGGTTTTCATTTTATTGCGATTTTTTTCACTATTTGTAAGTCTATTCTTTCATATTGTAAAGATTAATACTATTTTAATTTGTAAAAAAAGCTTCAAAGGCTCCAAGGTCAGGATTTTCGGTTCTGTTGTTCCCTAAAATATCAAGGGGAACCAAGACAGCAGATTCTAAATTTCCGGCATTGATTGCATTTGAGGTGATATCTATTAAAAAGTTGTTTTTTGTGGCGGCTTCAAATTTTGGGTCTAAATTGAGCAATATATTTTTATATCTGGCTTTATTGTTAAAATCGTACAAGTCATTCTCGGAAATATCTGAAAATCTAATTAGGCAATTTTCAAAATAATATTGGAACTCCTTGCTAGGGTCCATGTCAAGGTTTAGTTCCCTGGCACTGTTACCATATATAATACAATTCTTAAAATCGGCTTTGGACAAATCGTATGCATTTCCGTTTACCGTGGAATAATTATCAATATGTAATGCGGCATTGTTGCGGTATCCGTTTCTCCAGTAGTTGGCTATAGTGCTATGAATAAAGCTATATTGCCCCCCCATATTACAGTACAGGGATATATTTCCAGCGCTGCCCAAGACCATGTTTTCGGCATTAATGATGGCAGACTGGCCCCAAAGGTTTATGTTTTGACTATTGAATATTTTGGAATTCTTTATTGTGAGGGAACTGGCGTTAGCGGTAGCGTCTCCCTGGACCATAAGTCCTAGGGTTGCGTTTTTTAGGGTTAGGTATTCAATACTATTGTCTATGCTGCCTTTGGCAATCCATACACCACCCCATTGTCCGGAAATATCTGAATATTCGGGCTCTAGCCTATGGCCTTCAAATATAACCTCCCGTTCCTGTAGTTTGTTATTCTCACTTAATTTTCCTTTTATCTGAATGCTAGCACTATTTTGGATAAGTAATCCGGAATTGTTGTAAAAGTATAATCGGGCACCTTCGCCAATGTAGAGGGTTTTGTTCTTGGGGACTGTGGCATATCCATATATTACATATGGTTTTTCGTTGGTTAAGTTTAATTCGCTGTCACGGAGTTCAAAACCTTCTACCCGTGTTTCCTCTCCGGAATGGGTTAAACTAAGAGCAAAGGTTTTCTGTCCTCCGTTTATCGATTTTTTAGGAAAAAGAAAAATGGCATCTTGAACGAGGGTAAGCAATTGCACCTCCTGCAAATGATTTTCGTTATCAAATTGAATGGCATCTGAATACAAAAATTCTTGAGGGTCCTGCTCTTGTAGGTGAAAGGTAACCTCTATAAAAATATAAAGGCTATCGTGGGCAAATAAGGGAGTGTTCGTAAAATGGTGGCCTGCTTCGCCGTCTACATTTAGTCTGTATCTGCTTTTATCTCCCTGCTTTAGTCCTATTGTTGGGATGTTAATATCTTGATCACTGCGGTTGTATACCTTTAAAGTGTATGTACTGCTCCCAATACTGGAAAAAACGGTGTCCAATAGCACGGTATCCTTGGAAAATTCTAAGTTGCCGTTACTTTTTGTATAGTCGAAGTCTTGCCTGCAAGAACAGTACAGTAAGGTAATAACCAGAAAAACTAGTAGGTATGCCTTTTTATGTATGTTGCTTATGGCCAAATGGTGGTGTTTACGGGATGAAAATACTTTCTATTTCAGGGGAAATTCTCATTGGCTTGAAGGTTTCTGAATTTAACAGACACCATTCAGTCTTGGACTTGACCAATAGTTGCTTACTTTCTTTATTGTACATTTCCACTATCCGCACACTCACTGGTCCTTTAGACTTGGTTATATAGGTTTTAATTAATATATGGTCGTTTAATTTGGCGGCACTTTTGTAGGTAATGTGGTGGGTTAATACTACCCAGACCGTAGTGTTCACTAATTCTTCCGGGGCCTTGGCCTGCCAATGTTCCTTTGCTATGTCTTGCATCCATTGTACATAGCGTACATTGTTCACATGATTTAGATCATCAAGGTCGTCCTCCTGTACTTTTATGGTCTTTTCAAAAACTTGCATAGCTATTTTTTAAGGATATCTACCTCAAATAATTTGTCCCAATTTTTTCCGGTTACGAAGAAAGTTTTTCTTACCGGATGGTAGGCTACGCCATTTAGTACGTCCAAGTTTTGGTGTTGGGTAACTTTGTCTTTTAGTCCCCCAAAATTTATGACGCCTTCTATAGCGCCACTTTTGGCGTCAATGATCATCATACTTTCTTTCTGGTATACATTGGCGTAAATTTTTCCATCAACGTATTCCAATTCGTTGGCTTTGTTGAAAATAGAGGTATTGGTAACGGTTTCAAAATGACCTTCTTCTGCCATGGTCTGTGGGTTTAAAAACCATATTTTTTCCGTTCCGTCACTTTTAAATATTTTTTCGCCATCATTGCAAAGTCCCCATCCTTCCCTGCTTTGATTGTATTTAAAGCTGTCTATTTTTTTAAAATCCTTAAGGTCGTAGATAAACCCTATTCCGCTTTGCCAGGTAAGCTGATAGATTTTGTTGTTTAGAATGGTTATACCCTCGCCAAAATAATTATTGTCCAGATCTATCTTCTTCAGTACTTTTCCGGTCCTAAAATCTACTTTGCGCAGGGAGGATTTACCTTTTTTTCCGGTACTTTCATATAGGGTATCCAGATGAAATTCCAATCCCTGGGTATATGCATTTTGGTCATGGGGATATTCATTAAGTATTTTATAGGTATAGATCTCTGGGGCCTTTTCTGCCAATAGCTTAATATTCTTGGAGACTTCAACGGTTTCCCCTTCAAAACTAATATTGGCCGTCAGGGTTTTTGCTCCCAGTTCCGTTTGGTCCAATGTAATTTTGTTATTGTTTAAAGCAAGTTCCTCGTTGTCTAATTTATAGGTTATTTGTTCTATATCCTTGTTCTTTAGATTTTTAACAGAGATGCCGACAACCTGATTTTTTTGAAACTCCGTTTTGTTTCCTTCCAGTTCAATTTGGAATAATTTGGAAGGGTTATTAGTTCCGTCACAGGCCAAAAAGAAAAGAGGAATTATAAATAGTAGGTTCAGTTTAAAGCTGTTCATTGATACAAATTATAGTATGGTATTAACAAATATTGTGCTGTAGGAGACCCTTATTTTGGTTGGGTAAATCCTATTTGCCTTAGAATCAACTGCCTATAGGGCCTTGTTTAATAGGGCTATTCAAAGGCAAGATATTTAATAAAATTAAGACCTGAAAACGATTGCAAAAAAATTAAAAGATTGTATATTTGCATCGGCAAGTCCTACACGACCAGCTCCTGTAGAATCCCCCAGGGTGGGAACGCAGCAAGGGTATATGGTTGTAGCGGTGCGATGTAGGTAGCTTGCCATTTTTTGTACCCGAAATTCAGTAAAATTTTTCTTCATTCCACGGGTAGCTTTACATATATATAACATTTTTAGGCCGGGGCATTCCTGTTTTATTCGTTAATTTGCATCCTTAATTTATATTCATGGAGCGTAAGGTAGTACTCATTACGGGAGGGTCCTCTGGAATAGGTAAGTCTATCGGGATTTATTTAAAATCTAAAGGTTTTAAGGTATACGGAACAACAAGGAAGTTGGATAATTATCCTGGGTTTGCTCATTTTGACCTTTTGGAATTAGATGTGCGGGATCCTAAAGGTATAGAGCAGGCAGTGTCTAAACTTATAAGTAAGGAGGGTAGGGTAGATGTGTTGGTCAACAATGCCGGAATTGGTATTACCGGTCCTATAGAGGAGACACCGCATGCAGAAATATTAAAAGCCTTTGATACCAATTTTAATGGCCCACTACATGTGTGCAAGGCGGTTTTACCGCATATGAGAAAACAAAATCAGGGACTTATTATAAATATCACATCCATAGCAGGTTATATGGGCCTGCCTTATAGAGGTATTTATTCTGCTAGCAAAGGGGCTTTGGGATTGGCAACAGAGGCATTGAGAATGGAGACCAAGTCTTTTGGTATACATTTTACCACTTTGGCGCCAGGCGATTTTGCCACCAATATAGCGTCTGGTAGATATCATGCGCCAATTTTGAAGGGTTCTCCCTATGCGTTGCCATATGACAAGACCTTGGCAATAATGAACGAACATGTGGATGCTGGCAAGGATCCCATGTTGGTAGCTCATATGGTATTGCGTATTATTAACACCAAAAAGCCTAAAGTACACTATAAGGTGGGGGACTTTATGCAAAAGTTTTCCTTGTTTTTGAAAAAAATATTACCGGACAAAGTGTATGAGAAACTCTTAATGAACCATTATAAATTGTAATTTTGCATCATCAAAATAAAAGACTTAAATAATAATACTATATTATTTAGATTAATAATTTTAAAAACGAAAGTAAAATGAAGTTCTTTATTGACACCGCTAACTTAGCACAAATAAAAGAAGCCCAGGAATTAGGAGTATTGGATGGGGTAACTACCAATCCTTCCCTAATGGCCAAAGAGGGTATTACCGGAAGGAACAATATATTGAAGCACTATGTGGATATCTGTAATATTGTTGAAGGAGATGTATCTGCCGAGGTAATAGCTACAGACTATAAGGATATGATCAAGGAAGGTGAAGAGTTGGCTGAATTACACGAGCAAATTGTGGTGAAGGTTCCTATGATAAAAGATGGGGTTAAGGCTATCAAGTATTTTTCAGATAAAGGAATAAGGACCAATTGTACTTTGGTATTTTCATGTGGACAGGCCCTATTGGCTGCTAAGGCAGGGGCAGCCTATGTGTCACCATTTATTGGTAGGTTAGACGATATCTCTACAGATGGTTTAAACTTAATTTCGGAAATTAGGCATATCTATGATAATTATGCCTTTGAAACTCAAATATTGGCCGCTTCCGTAAGGCATACCATGCATGTTATTGATTGTGCCAAAATTGGTGCAGATGTAATGACCGGACCTTTATCAGCTATTGAAGGATTGTTAAAGCATCCATTGACCGATAGTGGTTTGGCCAAATTCTTGGAAGATTATAAAAAAGGTAACTAAGGGTTGCATTTTAACTTTTGAAACCATAAAGCCTCCTAAGCCTTAAGCTTGGGGGGCTTTTTTATTGGTGCGGTTTTGTTTTTTCGTAGAGGGGTATTGGGATCCATCTCAAAAGTGGTGTGTAGATTGCATAAATAGGATAAACTATCCCTGTTTTCATCTTCTGATCATTCTTTGCATCGCCCAATTAAGGAACATTGGCTGCGCCAAATCTTGATTTGCTGGCAAATCATCTATTTCCTAATGCCTTGCAATAACGAATAGAGATTAATGAACTTAGTTGAAGATAAGCGAAAACCATTAGGAAGCAATTATTGGGAAACACAACAATTAGCTGTGATCCGTATTTGGTAGGAAGTGCTTTAAATGATGGGAGGTGTATTAAAGAAGGTCTTAAAAACTTTTGAAAAGATCGGCAAAGGCATCCACAATTAATCCGTTTTTGGTTATTATTCCCTTATTGAGGCCACCTATAACCAAGGTATTTTTTAAATGTTCAAAATCATCGGCGCGGTATTGTTTTTCCACGTTCAGCTGATTAATATTTAATAGCGACTGCCATTTTATGGGGTCGGTATTGCAATTTATGCCAACAAAGGAAAATCCAGGTTTCTTTTTTGTGAGCAGGGTCACTCTTTTGAGTATATTCTCAAAATGTAGTCTTTGGGTTCCGGACCAAAAGTAAAAAATGGTGTTTTGGTCTTTCTCGGCTATTTCTTGTAGTGTTACAGCTTTCCCTGTAACATCATAAACCGTTAAATGGGGTAATTTGTTCGCAGGTTGTAAGTTGTTTACTCCTCGGTATATGGCTTCTATTTCCTCACTATGCTTATTGTTTCCGGACAGCCTGTGAAAATCATTGATGAATATCCTGTTGTTTTCGTCACTATCGTGAACATTAATAAGATAATCCAAGGCCACGTTTCGGAAGAGGTTGTCCCTGAGATCCTTTTCGCTAACCATACTGTCTATTAGCTTTAACTTATGTTGGTTAAAGTGTAATTTATTGGAAATTATTTCTCGGTGGGCACCCTTGCATTTGGAATAGCATCCCATATAGGATAAATTATTGAAATGCGTTTTCATGAAGTTGTAGTAGTACCGGTGGTAGGACAACCGCTTATTGTTGTAATCTATTTCATTTCTATAGTCGAAGAAATGTCTTGGCATTTCTGGAATGGTCTCCTTGCCCGTCTTTCTTCTGTTCCAAAATGGGTATTTTTCATTATAGATATAGTAGTTGTAATCTATACTGGCCTTGGCTATTTCCATAGCGGTAGGTGATAGTGCCGTCTCTTTGGACAGTTCATTGAGCAAATCAAGTTTAATTGCTCTTAAGGAATCTATTTTGTCCTTAAATTGGTTCGGTTCAAGATCTGCATAGGAATAGATTATAGCAGGTTCTTCTTCGGTACTAAGAAAGAGCTCTAAAAGAAAATTATTGATTTCCTCGCCTTTTCCAGAGAATATCAAGGACTCGTCAAAATCCTCGGTATTTAGACGAATCATTAGACTGTCGCCTTTCTCCAGATAAACGTATTGTAATTCTGGGTTATGGTCAAAATGGTAGAGACCTTCATCTACGGAATCCAATTTAATGGCGAACCTATTATCTACGTCGAGTTTTGCGGAATCAATGACCACATCATCTTTAAAAAGTACAATGTATTCACTGGTAGGATTTACTATTTCGCCAGCAAAGAATACGCTTGGGGACTTTTTTTCTTTAGTACCGCAACCAATTAGCGCAAGTAGAAAAGCATAGAGTAAAGGTTTATTCATATGAGAATAGCTACTTTATAGGAAACAAATCTAATAAACTCAATAGATTCAGCCTGTTAATTGTGAGTTAAAACTATTGGGGCTGCGTTAAAATGGTCTGGAAAGGCCTTGTAATAATCTTGGTAGGACGGCTTTATTTTTGTTATTTTTGCACAAAATTTAAAACATATTATATGCTATCAGTATCAAATTTATCTGTGCAGTTTGGAAAGAGGGTTCTTTTTGATGAGGTAAATGTTTCCTTTACACAAGGTAATTGTTATGGTGTTATTGGAGCCAATGGAGCAGGGAAATCCACGTTTCTAAAAGTGCTTTCCGGACAGGTAGATCCTACTTCCGGACATGTTCATTTAGAGCCTGGCAAGCGTATGTCCATTTTAGAGCAAAACCATAATGCTTATGACGAGTATACTGTTTTGGAAAGTGTGGTTATGGGCAATAAGCCCCTGTTCAAGATAAAAAAGGAAATAGACGCCCTATATGC
>JBFHGV010000083.1:0-8662 GCA_041582955.1 Arenibacter sp. | reverse complement strand
TGATGATACTGGGGGGTAGTAAGGTAGGTTTTAAGACTGCCCGCGACCTTTGTAAGAAAAAGTTTAACGTAAAGCTTATAGAGAAAAACAAGGAAAAGGCCTTTGACCTTGCCGATGAATTGCCCCGTGCACTTATAATAAATGGCGATGGACGGAATGTGGAGTTGTTGGAGGAGGAAAACATGGAGGCTATGGATGCCTTTGTGGCGGTTACCGGTAATTCTGAAACCAACATCATGTCCTGTTTGGTGGCCAAGTCCAAAAACGTAAAGAAAACAATAGCCTTGGTAGAGAATATGGATTATTTTCAATTATCGCATTCTATTGGGATAGATACCTTGCTTAATAAGAAACTGTTGGCCGCCAATAATATTTTTAGGCATATTAGAAAAGGGGAGATTGTGGCCATGACAAGATTAAATAACCTCAATGCCGAGATATTGGAATTTATAGTGAAACCTACATCCCAGGTGAACGGGCAAATTGTTAGGGAACTTAATTTTCCAAGGGAGGCCACTATAGGAGGGGTAATCCGTGATGATGAGGGGATAATTGCCTTAGGAGGATTTAAAATTACTGAAGGGGATAGGGTAGTGGTATGTTGTTTGCCCAGTGCTATACCAAAAATTGAAAAGCTTTTCCTGTAGTATGGGGCTAAATTCCAAAATAATCTTTCACCTGATGGGACTGCTATTACTTTGTAATGGCTTTTTTATGATATTGGCAGCAGTGGTCAGTGGTATTTATGACGATGGTGCTACCTTGGATATTACCCTAGCGGCTATCGTTACCATGTTGGCAGGTGTTTTGGGGATGTTTTATACCAGAAACCACAAGAAACAGGTTAAACGTAAGGAGGGGTATATAATTGTTACCTTTGGATGGTTGGTGATGTCCGCTTCCGGTATGTTGCCATACCTCTTTTCCGGAACTATACCTGACCTTACCAATGCTTTTTTTGAAACCATTTCTGGCTATACTACCACTGGGGCTTCCGTAGTAGATGATATAGAGGCTTTGCCCGAAGGTATTCTTTTGTGGAGGAGCCTAACCCATTGGATTGGTGGGATGGGGATCATAGTACTGGCCATAGCTATTTTGCCATTGTTGGGAATAGGGGGCATGCAGTTGTTTGCAGCAGAGGCCCCGGGGCCCAGTAGTGATAAGTTACATCCTAGGATTACCGATACGGCCAAGAGATTATGGTTAATATATTTTAGTTATACAGTGGCGGAAACCATTTTGCTAAAGTTGGCAGGGATGAGCTTTTTTGATGCAGTGAATCACTCCTTGGCAACCCTTTCTACAGGAGGTTTCTCTACCAAAAACGCCAGTATGGCCTATTGGAACGACCAGCCGTTGATACAATACATCGTTATACTGTTCATGTTTTTGGCGGGGAGTAATTTTGTACTTAGTTACTACGCTTTTAAGGGAAAGGTGCAGAAGGTGATAATGGATGAGGAATTTAAATTCTATTCTATTTTTGTCCTCTGTTTTACTATTGTTGCCGGTTTGGTGGTTTATTTTCAGGGTAATGTAGCGGTGTCGGATTTTCATCCCATGATATTTGGGGAGGCCGAAAGTGCCTTTAGGCATACCTTGTTCCAGGTAATATCGGTAATTACTACTACGGGATTTGTGACGGCCGATTTTACTTCTTGGACGCCCTTTTTAACGGTTTTCTTTTTTGGACTAATGTTTTTGGGAGGGTCTGCCGGTTCTACTGCAGGGGGTATCAAAGTAATGAGGCATTTGATTATTATTAAAAATGGGTTGTTGGAGTTTAAGCGTACCCTGCACACCAATGCTATTATACCGGTTAGATATAACAACAAAACGGTTCAAGAAAATATAGTTTACAATATAATTGCATTTTTTGTGCTCTATATGCTGTTGTTTATAATAGGTTCCTTGGTGTTGGGTGGCTTAGGTCTGGATTTTGAAAGTGCTATTGGTGGGGCAGCCTCTTCCTTGGGCAATGTAGGCCCGGCTTTGGGAGCCTTAAACCCATTGACCAATTTTAATAGCCTTCCAGCCTTAGGGAAATGGTGGTGCGGGTTTTTGATGCTATTGGGAAGGTTGGAGCTTTTTACCGTTCTTATATTGCTTACACCTTATTTTTGGAAACGCATTTAGATATCCTAGCGATAACTTATTGATGGAAATATTGTGATTTGTAGTTAGCAGGGATTTAATGGATATAAAAAAAATGGACATCGGTGAAGATGTCCATTTTTTTATGCTGAGCTTGTAATTAGTGTTATAATACAGCTTTTATTCTGGAAATAGCTTCCCTTAACTCCTTCTCTGAGGCGGCATAGGAAATACGTATACAGTTGGGGTTACCAAAGGCTTCACCGGTTACAGTGGCTACATTGGCGTTTTCCAATAGGTACAAAGCAAAATCCGAAGCATTGTTGATCAATGTCCCCTTAAGCGTTTTGCCAAAGAAGCTGGAGATGTCTGGGAATACATAAAATGCTCCCTCCGGTACGTTAAGGTTAAAGCCTTTTATTTCACCTAACAACTCCAATATAAGATCACGTCTTTTGTGAAATTCGTCGATCATGAATTTAATGGAAGAGACGGGAGCTTCTAACGCTGCGATAGTGGAGCGTTGTGCTATGGCGTTGGCACCACTGGTAATCTGTCCCTGGAATTTGGTACAGGCCTTGGCTATCCATTCTGGCCCACCAATATACCCAATACGCCATCCAGTCATGGCAAATGCCTTGGAAACACCATTTACGGTGATGGTACGGTCATACATACCTTCAACATTGGCAATACTTACATGTCCGCCTCTAAAATTAATGTGCTCATAAATTTCGTCGGATACCACAAAGATGTTGGGGTGATTTTTTAGTACCGCTGCCAGGCCTTCCAATTCCTCTTTATTGTATACCGATCCACTTGGGTTACAAGGAGAGCTGAACCACATCATTTTGGTTTTTGGCGTTATGGCCTTTTCCAATTGGTCCGGTGTCATTTTAAAATCGGTATCAATGCTTGTTGGCACTTCAACGGGAACACCTCCGGCCAATTTTACTATATCGCTATAACTCACCCAATACGGAGCCGGTAATATAACCTCGTCGCCATCGTTTAACATGATCATGGCGATATTGGCCAAAGACTGTTTTGCACCTGTAGAGACCACAATCTGATTAAGGCCGTAAGTTAGCCCATTGTCCCTCTTAAATTTATTGGCAATGGCCTGCTTTAGGTCGGCATAACCATCAACAGGGGAATAGCTGCTATAATTTTGGTCTATAGCTTCTTTTGCAGCGTCTTTTATAAAATCGGGAATATTGAAGTCTGGTTCCCCTAAACTGAGACCTATAATGTCTTTGCCCTCGCTTTTTAATTCCCTTGGTTTAGCGTCCATGGCCAATGTGGCCGAGGTGGACATGGAATTGATCCTATCGGATAAATGGTTTTTCATTGTCTTATTATAATTTACTGATACTGAAAATTGGGTTTCTTGCCCAGTTCTTTTAGATGTTTAAAGTGCGAAATTATAGCTTTTCTTGTAGTTTTATATTCGTTGTAGGGTAAATTAAATTCATTAGCGGTCTCTTTAACAATTTTGGCAATTTTTGTGTAATGGATGTGGCTAATGTTAGGGAATATATGATGCTCTACCTGATGGTTTAATCCACCTGTAAACCAATTGACGATACGGTTTTTAGTGCCAAAATTAACAGTAGTGAACAATTGGTGTATGGCCCAGGTATTTTTCATTGTTCCATCTTTTTCAGGAAGTGGTGTTTCTGCCTCATCTACCACATGCGCCAATTGAAAGACTACACTTAGTATTACTCCGGCCACATAGTGCATAATAAAGAAGCCCAAAAGGATTTTCCACCATGCAACGTCCAAGAACAGCATGGGCAATATTATCCATATGGTTAAATAGATCATTTTAGTGATCACCAACATACTCCAGTTCATAACGGGGTTTGGAAATTTTCCATAGGCCAATTTTCTTTTGGTATAACGGTACATTTGTTGAAAATCGGTGGTGATGGCCCAATTAAAGGTCAGTAGTCCGTATAGGAATATGGAGTAATAATGTTGAAATTTATGGAACCTGTGCCATTTGGCATGTTTGGAAAACCTTAATATACGGCCTGCTTCCAAGTCCTCGTCGTGTTCATGGATATTGGTATAGGTGTGGTGAAGTACATTGTGTTGTACCTGCCAGTTGTAAACATTCCCCGCAAGGATGTAAATACTGCCTCCCATAATTTTATTTACCCACTTTTTATTGGAGTATGATCCATGATTGCCATCGTGCATAACGTTCATGCCCACACCGGCCATACCAACGCCCATGGTTATGGTCAATAATAAATTGGCCCAATTAGGCAGACCAAGCGTTAAAATCAGAAAATAGGGCGCCAGAAAAAGTGCAAACATTACAGCTGTCTTGAGGTGCAATTTCCAATTGCCCGTTTTTTTTAGGTTGTTTTCCTTGAAATAATCATTTACCCGTTTATTCAGGGTTTTGAAAAATTGTGCAGAGTCTTTTCGAGAGAATCTAATGTGATTCTTGTCCATGATTTAATTTTTTGTAAATATAAGGTAATTCGTGCCCAAATTAAATAGAACTGATTTATTAAAACTTAGGCGATGGCTATTAATATACTATTTTTGCCATTAATTTAATAAAATTATGGACTTAAAAATCATATATAAATATTTTCCCGATCTAACAGAATCCCAGAAACAGCAATTTGAATTATTGCAAGAATTGTATAAGGATTGGAATATGAAGATTAATGTAGTGTCCCGCAAAGATATAGATGAATTATATGTGCGCCATGTACTGCATTCTTTGGGAATTGCAAAAATTCAACAATTTAACCCTGGGGCTGCTGTGTTGGATGTAGGTACCGGAGGTGGTTTTCCTGGTATTCCGCTGGCCATATTGTTTCCGGATACCCATTTTACCTTGGTGGATGCCATAGGAAAAAAAATAAAAGTGGTCCAAGAGGTGGTAGAAGGCCTGCAAATTAAAAACGTTACCCCCATACATTCCAGAGTAGAGGATATTGAAGGACAATTTGATTTTATTGTGAGTAGGGCAGTGGCAGCCATGCCTACTTTTGTGCATTGGGTGAAAGGTAAAATAAAAAAGAATTCCGAGCACCAGCGCAAAAATGGCATCCTGTATTTAAAAGGTGGGGACCTGGAAGAAGAACTAAAGGAATACCGTACCGTACAGATCTATAATCTTTCGGAAATATTTGAGGAGGAATTCTTTGAAACCAAAAAAATAGTCTATTTGCCCATGAAGTACAAGGGGTAAAAACTACAGGCTTAACATGTGATAATAGGATTCCCTGCACGTCTTGGCGTAATCCTTAATATACTTGGGAATATTTCTCCAAGAGAACCCTTTTGTCTTATTGGTAGCGTTTTTTTCTAGTCGTTCTTTCATGATAATCTATTTTAGTTAACACTATATTTATGGTAAGTTTACAATTACTTAACGTTAAATTTACATTAATATTATGTAATTAGTACGTAAAATAATGTTAAAACTGTTGATTGACAATGATTTGGACGGTGTCATTTTTTAAAATGTTTCTTATGGCTTACCTGAATTTTGGGAGTAGCAGTCTTCCTAAGATTGGGTTTGCCAAAATAACTTAGTTCACAAGGAAAGAATCAAGTTCACACCAATAAGGAGGAGATGAACGGTAGTTAAATTAGCCCCTGGATTTTTTTGCGTTTTACGCATTGGAAAACCCAAGTCTATAGTATTTAAAATGGGCTTCAATTTTGGGGTAAAAAAAATAAAAGCCCGTATATGCAATTGGTATACGGGCTTTATGAATCTTATAGAATTGGATGTTATCCCAAAAATGGATAACGATAGTCCACTGGTGTTACAAAGGTTTCTTTTATTAGCCTAGGAGAAACCCACCTGAGGAGGTTTTGGGCAGATCCGGCCTTGTCATTGGTGCCGGATGCACGAGCCCCACCAAAAGGTTGCTGACCTACTACAGCGCCGGTTGGTTTGTCATTGATATAAAAGTTGCCGGCACAGTTTTGTAATACTTTAGTGGCTTCGTCAATGGCATATCGATCACCAGAAATTACGGCTCCGGTTAGGGCATATTCCGATGTGCCGTCTACCAATTCTAGGGTTTGGGACCATTCTTGGTCTTCATATACATAGATGGTAACCACTGGACCAAAAAGCTCGGTTTCCATGGTGGTGTATTTGGGGTCCGTGGTGACAATCACGGTAGGTTCCACAAAATATCCCTTGGATTTGTCATAATTTCCTCCTGCATAAATGGTAGCCTCAGAGTCCTTTTTAGCCTGGTCTATATATTTTGTCAATTTGTCAAATGAGGCTTCATGTATTACGGCAGTGATAAAATTGCTCATGTCTTCCGGAGAGCCGGGTTTGTTGAAGGACTGTAGATCAGTTTTAACATATTCCAAAATTTCTTTGGAAATGGATTTGGGTAGGTATACCCTGGATGCGGCACTACATTTTTGTCCCTGGAATTCGAAGGCACCTCTAACAATAGCCGTGGCCACTTGTTTGGGGTTGGCGGATGGATGTGCAACTATAAAATCTTTCCCTCCGGTCTCGCCTACAATTCTAGGATATGTTTTGTACTTATGGATGTTGTTGCCAATCTGTTTCCATAAATCCTTAAAGACCTGTGTGGATCCCGTATAATGGATGCCGGTAAATTCTGGATTGTCCAAGGCTATCTTAGTTATCATAACAGGGTCTCCGTACACTACGTTGATTACACCATCAGGGAGTCCGGCTTCCTTAAAGATATCTATGATCACTTTTGCCGAATAGATCTGGTGGTCACTTGGTTTCCATAGTACCACATTTCCCATCATAGCAGCACTAGCTGGCAAGTTGCCGGCGATAGCGGTAAAATTAAAGGGGGTAATGGCATAGACAAATCCTTCCAACGGGCGGTATTCTACCCGGTTCCATACGCCTTCGGCAGAATCTGGCTGTTCCTCATAGATTTGGGACATGTATTCAACGTTAAAACGAAGGAAATCTATTAGTTCACAGGCCGAATCAATTTCTGCCTGGTGTATTGTTTTGGATTGAGCCATCATGGTAGCTGCATTGATCTTGGCCCGGTAAGGTCCGGAAATTAGATCGGCGGCCTTTAGAAAGATCGCAGCGCGCTGCTCCCATGGTAATTCGGCCCATTTTTTTCTTGCTTCCAAGGCATTGGATATGGCATCAGAAACCAATTCTTCATTGGCCAAATGGTATTGCCCTACAATATGTTGGTGATCATGGGGCGGTGAAATGGGCTTGGTGTTAGCTGTTCTTATATCCTTTCCACCAATAAACATTGGTATGTCTACCTTACTGTTATAATAAGCCTTGTATTGTTCCAATACTTCTGCCCGCTCTACTGAGCCTGGGGCATAACTCTTAATAGGTTCGTTAATCGCAGTAGGGACTTGAAAAAATCCTTTGCCCATAATAGTTAGTTTTTAAAGTTAAATTACTAGCAAAGGTACTAAATGCATATTCCATTTTAAAACGAATTAACAGCTGAATTAATAGTTGAAAATTAATGGCCCGGGAGTAGAAAAATGTAGGTTGAAAGTAAAAATAAATAGCTCTTTGTTTGGGGTAGATATGTGTTAATTACCTTCAAATCAATTTATTGGATTGTTCCTTGGCTAAGTTCCCGTATTGTAGGGGCCCGGTCGTGGAGATTTTAGATACGTATGGAAGTAGAAGATTCATAAAAACCCAATAAGAAATACCACCTTGAACAGCATAGGTCCATTCGTTCAATTCTGGTGGTTTACTGGTATATAGACAACTCCCGTAATTTTCGTATTCGCTTTTTGGAAATGTAAAGTTAAACTTCCCCGATTAGAATTTGCTTATTAACACAGTCGTATTTTTGGCAGGCTTAGTTTAGAGTGAATGGGGCACTGAATTTAAAGGTTGGGATGTACACCCTGAATTTTTCGGAATTGTTTATACTTACCATATTGTAATGGCCCTTCATGGCCCCTACAGTGGATGCTAATAAACAGCCCGAGCTGTAGGTGTGCGATTCACCAGGTAAAATAACGGGTTTTTTGCCGATTACACCTTCGCCATCCAATACCTCCAACTCGTTTAGGGAATCATAGATTCGCCAATGCCTGGAAGTCAACTGTACAGAATCCTTGCTCTGGTTTTCAATTGTAATGGTGTAACCAAAAGCAAAATGCATCTTGTAATTCTTAAAGAAGGTGCCTTCAAAACTTGTATTTACCGAAATCTTTATTCCTCTTGTTACCTGTGTGATCATAAAATTGGATTCAATAAAATATAAAAAACTTCCTCATCCAAACAGTACTATTGTCTGTGCAGCCAAACTAAAAAATACGCTGCCGGCAATAGGTGTTTCTAGTTGCCTATCAGGCTACTTTTCCAGTCAATATTTTCCCTGGGATATGCAAAGATAAACATCAAAAATCAAAAATATCTTAAAATTCCAATAGGTTTGGTTGACAATGGGGCAATAGCTAATTAGCAATTAATCAGCAAGATAAGTAACAAATATGAAATTTGGAATTTAAAGACGCCATTATCGTTGTAATTATACATTTTTTGGATGTACATCATAGAAGGTGCAAGGAGGGGTGT
>JBFHGV010000082.1:0-8765 GCA_041582955.1 Arenibacter sp. | reverse complement strand
GCCAATAATGAAAGGATTGAGTCAATTTATCCTTGGTCTTATGACGGATTTGGTAGTTCGGCCGTAAAACCATTTGGGGCATACGAACAAACCAAGCTGGATGAAAGAGAGGCCAATATAGATTTCTTGTTCTCTTATGATAAAAAAATAGGTGATTTTAGAATTAACCCTTCTGTTGGAGGAAACTATTTGAATAGTAGAAATACAAGCCTCTATGGCGGTGGTGATGTTCTTACCTTGCCGGGCCTATACACCCTGTCCAATGTAGCTAGGCCAGGGCTGGGTTATAACTCAGGCGTATTTGAAAAGGAAATTTACAGTCTGTACGGATTGGCATCCTTAAGTTTCAAGGAAATGGTTTACCTCGATTTAACGGCACGTAACGATTGGTCCAGTACCCTTCCAAAAGAAAACAGATCTTATTTCTATCCTTCGGCCTCCCTAAGTATGTTGGTTTCGGAAATGACGAAGATGCCCAGTTGGGTATCCTTGGTAAAATTACGGACCGGTTGGGCAGAAGTAGGAAAGGATACCGATCCGTATACCATAAATCCAAAATTGAATCAAACTTTTTGGGGCAACTCCATTCAATACTCGGTGCCCGCTAGTTTGCCCAACACTGAGCTTAAGCCAGAAATAGCGACCTCTTATGAAATTGGGGCCGATTTGGGCTTCTTTGGAAATCGGCTCGTATTTGACGGTACTTGGTATAGGACGCAAAATAGGAACCAAATTATTGGGGTAACAACATCGCCTATGTCTGGTTTTAGTAGTGCAACAATTAATGCGGGCAACGTTCAAAACACCGGAATAGAATTGGCATTGAATACGGTACCTGTACGTACGGCTAATTTAGAATGGAATTTAGGGGTCAATTTTACCAAACAGGAAAGTAGATTGGTAGAATTGGTTGATGGTATTGATAGAATTAGTGTAGGTAACGCGGGAAGCTTGAAACAGCAGACCTTTGTTGGCGGTATTATTGGCGATCTATATTCAACCAGTGTGTTAAGAGTGGAAGAAGGGGAATATGCGGGCTGGCCCATACTTAATAATAATGGAGGGCTTACGTTTCAAAAAGACGATGCTCTTAAGCCAAAGGTGGGTAAGAGCACAAATGACTTTACCATGGGATTGAACACTTCTGTAAAGTACAAGAATTTAACATTATCTGCTAATATTGATTGGAGACAAGGGGGTAATTTTTATTCCGAAACCATGAAGCGCACAGCTCGTTCTGGATGGATTGATAAATGGCAGGGCGATGCCGGTACCTATAGTGGGGTTTTGGGTTCCAACTCTTTTAACGGTGATAGGGTCGCGCTTGCAAATGAAATAAAGTCCAACCCGGACATATATCAGGCAGATAACGTTTGGATTGGCGGTAGGGATGCACAAACTGGTGGTTTTGAGTACAACGGATTTGATAATGGCTCTTTCTGGCCTGGAGTAATAGATAATGGTGATGGCACTTATACCGAAAACTTTGGTGGTCCCGGAACTGTGTTGTTCGATGCTTATAAAGTTGTGGAACCGGGCGGTGGATTATGGGATGTAGGGTCTTCCTTTATGTATGACCTCTCTTTTGTTAAGTTAAGAAATATTACGCTCACCTATGATCTGCCCCAAACATTTGCCTCAAAAATTGCGGCACAAAGGGTTTCATTTTCAATTTTTACAAAGAATATTATGTTATGGAATGCAGCCGATATTGGCATAGATCCTGAACTTGCTTATTATCAAAATGACGGTTCTTACGATATAGGAAAAGAAAAATGGAACGCTCTTCCATGGGTTGCTCCCGTAGGATTTACAATTAATTTGACATTTTAAATAGATAAAAAATGAAAACGATATATAAAACTTTAAGATGGTCCATTCTATCAGTGAGTATGCTTGCCGTATGCTCTTGTAGTGATTCGCTAGATGAGACCAATATAAGCTCTGATACCCTTCCTGAGAATAAGATAGATATTAGCTTTGTGCTAACCAATGTACTCACCTCTACGGCCAAAAATGATGTTGATACCAATTACAAAGGAAGAGAGGTAAGTGCTGGTAGCCAATACCTTCAGCGGGACAATGTTGACTTCTATAGTTTCTATTTTGTATGGGACACCAAAAATTTCAATAGTTTCTTTCCAATCTTGACCAATAGTCAATATATATATGACCGTGCGGAAACGGAGAAGGAAGGTGATGAAAAAAAATATTACCAGGCGGTATCCCTTATTATGAAGTCATATACATATGGTTTTTTAACTTCAACATTTGGTGATATCCCATACTCAGAAGCCATAAATGGGGAGGAGAGAGGTGAGGCCTTTGTACCTAAATACGATGCGCAAGAAGATGTTTTTCTGGGTATTTTATCAGACCTATCAACAGCAAATGAAATGCTAAAAGGTGTTGGTACCATTGGTGCTGCGTCCAGTGCAGACGTGGTTTTTCAAGGTGATGGTCAGAAGTGGCGAAAATTTGCCAATTCTTTACGCTTAAGATATTGCATGCGTTTATCAGAAAAGACACTTACGGGCTTGGATCCTTCTGCGGAGATAGCTTCTATTGTGAACAATCCTGTTGATAACCCTATTATGACGGATGTTAGTGATAATGCTGCCGTAAAATGGATAGGTTCTGCTTCGGACAACAGCTTTCCTGGGGGGCCACTTTCGTATACTTTTCGATCAGAATTCTATAGAAGAAAACCTTCTGCTACCATTGTTAAAGATCTTATCCAATTAAAAGATCCAAGATTAACTACTTGGATAAGACCGGTAGATGTTCAAATTTTCCCTGCTGCCACGGACTATGTGGATATTGTTGATGGGCGGGTAAGACGTTACACTACAGTAGATATCGCTGCTAGAAATGCCGATTCGGATTTGACGAATGATGTTAATACTTCCTTGTTCGTTGGGCTTGGGGTTGCCTTAAGTGCACCCAATGATTATAACATGGGAAATACTGTTACCGATGTCCGCTCCGATATTTCCGCCTTGGATCCAGATATATATTTAGGGGACTCATCTAATCCACATATCTCTTATCTTACCAATATATATTCCGAAAACGCAAATGAATTGTCGGCTATTATTTTTATGAGCAGTGCCGAGACCCAATTTATTTTGGCGGAAGCAAGTGAACGAGGTTGGATTGGGGGTAACCCAATGGATTACTATCTTAATGGAATTGAAAAATCTTTTGATCGTTGGCAAATTGTTGATGGTGCCAGCTCTGCAATATATGATGAAGACAGCAATTCTTTGGTGGCTTTTGATAAGGCCGCTTATATGGCAAATGCCCAATCTATTTACACCAATGCAACAAATAAAATGGAGCCTATAATGCATCAAAAATGGATTGCAGGGTGGTTGACAGCTGAAGCCTGGTTCGACTGGAGAAGGACAGGTTTACCAGAATTGGAAAAGAATGTTATTGAAGGCGCAAATGGTCAAGATATACCTAAAAGACAAATCTTGTCGGATCCTTTTAATGAAGAAAACCTAACCAAGGCAACTAGTAGATTGCAACCTGCCGTGAATAATCAATGGTCACTAATGTGGCTACTGCAATAATCGTAAGCCCAGTCCGTTGAGATATTTTTCCAGACCTGTATGCCCTGCGCATACAGGTCTGGTTTTTATCAGACATATTCTTGTGCATGCTAAGGGCCAGTAAAGTTTATAATGAATCTTGGTACAGACAGAGGGTTCTTTTTGGCCGGTGGCAGAAGTAGAATGGACCTGGGATTAAACCGATTTGACCATAGAGAAGAACATCAGTACCAAATTCTTTATTTTGACCTCAGCTCCTTTTCTGATCGCCTTGTAGGCATGTGCAATTTGATATTCTACCGTTTTGATGGATATGTTGAGGTAGGTCGCTATTTCAATATTGGTTAAGCCATCTTGCTTGCTCAATAAAAAAACCTGCTTACATTTTGCGGGTAATTGCTCCACTTCTTTTTTTACCAAACTAATTTTATCTTCCAATATCGTGTTATTGGCTTCGTCTACGGCATAATTCAAAGCGCTCCAATATAGTTCATCCAAAGGATAGGAGGGTTTGTTTTTCCGTACAGTGTCTATAAATTCATTGTAAACTGCCCTATGAAGAAGGCCAGAGACCGATTGTTTCACCATTAAGTTTCCCCTGCGCTCCCATACCCTTAAGAATACGTTTTGAACAATATCCTGTGCTTGGGCATAATCATTGCAAAGGCTGTAAGCGTAAACAAGAAGTTTCTTGTAATATAACTCCACCAACAACACATACGCCTCTTCATTTTCTGAGATGAGCTGATTAATTAAAGTATTGTGGTCAAGGTTGGTATTGGTCATTTTAGGAAGTCCTATTTACTTTTGTTTAGCGTACCGCAAGGAAATTAAATCGTTGGCTTTCATGGTTACTTCATTGTTAATAAAACGATATTTATAGGTAAAAAATGAAAATATCTTAGTTAAGATACTTACAATTATCGGTTTAACAAAATGTCTTTAATCAACAGCTGCTACCGTATATATTTTTGTTTTATAGGTTGTTAGGTACACGGTTTCCAGAATAGCCTTTATGAAAGGTCTGGGAAATATTCTAGCGTAGCCAGGAGGAATAATGCCATAAGGGAGCCTTTGGTTTTACCTTAAAATAAACCTGTGAGGGGTACGGCAAATACAGGTTCCCATTTTACAAATTTATCTTATAAGGAAAGTAAACCAAGTACTACTCAAAGGCAGGAAAACCGGTAATATCGGCTCCGGTGATCAGCAAATGTATATCATGTGTGCCTTCGTAGGTGATAACACTTTCCAGATTCATCATGTGGCGCATAATGCTATATTCCCCGCTAATGCCCATACCGCCCAATACCTGTCTGGCCTCTCTGGCAATTTTA
The DNA here is from genome assembly GCA_041582955.1 of Arenibacter sp. GTDB lineage: Bacteria > Bacteroidota > Bacteroidia > Flavobacteriales > Flavobacteriaceae > Arenibacter. The sequence goes on along the minus strand of JBFHGV010000082.1, from coordinate 3,871 downwards.
ATGGCCATTTCCACGTTGTTGCGTTTGGCCATGGATATTTGGGCAGAGGTGGCCCTGCCTTGGTTTTTAAGTTGTCCCAATCGGAAGGCCAATAACTGTGCCTTGGTAATTTCGGTAATCATTTCGGCCAATTTTTTCTGTTGTAACTGTGTGGCCGCTATAGGTTTTCCAAATTGTATACGTTCCTTGGCATAGCGCAAAGCTGTGTCATAACAGTCCATAGCTGCTCCTATGGCGCCCCAGGCTATACCGTAGCGGGCAGAATCTAAACAACCCAAAGGGGCGCCAAGTCCATTTTTTCCGGGCAAGAGATTTTCTTTGGGGACTCTTACGTTATCAAAAATAAGTTCTCCTGTTGCCGAGGCCCGTAACGACCATTTGTTATGGGTTTCAGGGGTAGAAAACCCTTCCATGCCTCGTTCTACGATAAGTCCATGTATACGCCCCGCTTCATTCTTTGCCCATACAATGGCGAGGTCGGCAAAAGGGGAATTGGAAATCCATAGCTTGGCCCCGTTTAAAAGAAAATGGTCGCCCATGTCCTTGAACTTGGTTTCCATGCCACCGGGATTGGATCCGTGGTTGGGTTCCGTTAATCCAAAGCACCCCATTAATTCCCCTGAGGCCAATTTGGGAAGGTATTTTTTGCGTTGGGCTTCGTCACCATAGGCAAAAATAGGGTACATGACCAGGGAAGACTGTACCGAAGCGGTAGATCGTACACCACTATCACCACGTTCTATTTCCTGCATAATGAGTCCATAACTTATCTGATCCAGCCCTGCACCACCGTATTCTACGGGGATATAAGGCCCAAATGCCCCTATTTCGGACAAGCCTTTTATAATCTGTTTAGGAAACTCGGCCTTTTGGGCATACTCTTCAATGATGGGCGATATGTCTCGCTTTACCCACTGCCGGGCAGCATTGCGAACCAGTTTATGCTCTTCGGATAATAAATCGTCTAAATTGTAATAGTCGGGTGCTTCAAATAGATCTGGTCGCATACAATGAACTTTTGTAACAAAAATAAACAAATAGTCGATTTGTGAAAATTATAACACCAGAAAGTGTAGATGTTACATTTTTAAATAATAATCTTTGGTCAGATCAATATATTCCTGTGTATAGCGATGTCTTTCCTCTTCTATGGTAAGCTGGTTTACCTCCACTTGGGTTTTTTCAAACTGTAACTCCAAAAGGCTTCGTTTTATGTCGGACTGTAGATTTCCCTTTACCCTGGTTATGCGTTTTGGATACAGATTACTTTGGCGGGCCAATTGCAAAAATGCATCCTCCTCCTTGTAAGGGATAATGGTAGAAAAAGCGCCGTTTTCCGTCAATAGTTGGGAGACACCCAGTATAAGTTCGTCAAAGGGCAAAGACCTATTTTGCCGGGCCGTATCCCTGGAGTCGTTGCCACTGGAAACTATTTCGGAATAGAAGGGCGGGTTGGAAACAATAAGCTCATATTGCTCGTCTATGTCCTCCGTAAGTTCGTCCAATCCCGCATGGTAACAGAATAATCGGTCGCCCCAAGGGGAGTTTTCAAAATTGTCCACACATTGTTCATAGGCAGCTTCGTCTATTTCTATGCCCTCAATGGTTTGGGCCCCACTTCGCTGTGCCAACATAAGGGCTATTACGCCGGTCCCGGCTCCAATATCCAAAATAGAATTGGGCATGCCACGTAAGGAGGTCCAAGCCCCCAGCAAGACTCCATCTGTGCCAATTTTCATAGCGCAACGATCTTGGTGTACGGTAAATTGTTTAAAAGCGAAAGGCTTGCTCATATTGCTAGGCATTTACTGATTTAAAGGAACACATTTGCTTGCAGCCAATGTTGCAGATTACAAATTTGTACTAGTGGTTTTCTATGTTTAATACGAATAGAACCTTTGGGCCTTAATCTACCCTTCCCGGCTCTCTGTTGTTGCTGCCTTCCAAATCCAGCAGGGAGTCGCCCAATTCTTGTCGCATATTATTGGCCAGCACCTTAATCTTGTCCACTACTTCGGGGTATTCTTCCGCTACGTTCTTAATTTCGCTTACATCGTTGCTTAGGTCATAGAGTTCTATCTCTTCCATGTCTATCATTTTATATTGGCCAGGGAGTCCGTCTTTCCCGGGTTCTTGGCCTTCCATGGTCCTATAGCGGTGCGGAAAGTACATCTTCCATTTCCCATAGCGCACACCCATAAGCTCATTTACCCTGTAGTAAAAGAAATAGGCCTCTTGTGGGCTCTCATTGCTTTCACCGGTAAAAACAGGCCAGGCACTCTTGCCGTCTATGGTTAAATTGGGCAAGCGGGCACCGGTAATTTCGGCAATGGTGGGTAAAATATCTATAGCCATGACGGGTACATCTATTGTTCTTCCCGGTTTTATTTCTTGTGGGTAACGCAATATAAAGGGTTCCCGTTGTGCACCTTCCCATGCTGTGCCTTTACCCTCCCTAAAAGGCAGGGCGCTTCCTGCATGATTGCCGTAGGAAAGCCATGGTCCGTTGTCCGAGGTAAAAATTACCAAGGTGTTTTCTTCCAGTCCGTTCTTTTTTAAGGCTTTGAGTATCTCTCCCACAGACCAATCGATTTCCATAATAACGTCGCCGTACAGCCCTCTTTTGGATTTTCCCTTGAATTTATCGGAAACATAAAGGGGAACATGTGGTTGGGGATGGGGCACATACAAAAAGAAAGGATTGTTTTTATTTCTGTTGATAAAATCGACGCTTCTTTCAGTAATCTGGGTAGTAAGTTGGGATTGATCCGTTAGGGTGTCCAATACCTTTTCATTTTCATATAGGGGCAGTGGGCCAAAATTAAAAACGGTTACCTGTTGGGGGTGATAGGGCCACATGTCGTTGGAGTATGGGATTCCGAAGAACTCATCAAATCCATGGCGGGTAGGCAAAAACTTAGGGCTATCGCCTAAATGCCATTTTCCAAAGATGGCGGTTTTATAGCCGGTATTCTGTAGCATTTCGGCAATGGTCATCTCGGAGGCGTTTATGCCTACGGGACTCCCTGGGCCCAATGCGTTATGAATTCCTATTCTGTTGGGATAGCAACCGGTTAAGATGCCGGCTCTGGATGCCGAGCATATTGGTTGGGCAGAATAAAAGCTGGTAAGTCTTATGCCGTCTTTTGCCATCTGATCCAGATTGGGGGTCTCAATATTGGGAGAGCCGTTTGCCCCAACATCTTGGTAGCCTTGGTCATCGGTAAAGATCAAAATTACATTGGGAGGGACCTCAGGGTCTTTTTTTTCTTTCTTTTCGGCACAGGAAAACAGAATTAGGACAAGATAGAATAAGGGTAAAGTTCTTCGCATTGTATTTGATGTTCGTCATACTATGGTAGTACGGCCATTATTGGGGCTAAAATAATATTTTGAATTGTTATCTGCTAAAATCTTATTGGGACTATTGGGAAGTGCGGTATGTGGCTGGGAAAAAAGGGAGATAAGGGATCAATGAATAGTGTTGTGCCAACTCCTTTTTGTTGGTGCTCTGCTAGGGGTGTAGGAGAGAAGGGGATTGGAAATCAATAATATGCCAAAAACCGCAAAAGTGGCGCTTTAGGCTAAATAGAGGTCTACTAAGCCTTCTGGGGTATCCACAAAAATAGTTTTGTTGTCGCGGTCTACCTTGGTAATGATCTGGTCGTTCACAGGGATGAGCAATTGTTTGTCCCCTTTCTCAACCTCAAAAAGAGCTTGTGAAGTAGTGTCATTAACACTTTGTATGATGCCAATGTTACCATGGACCTTGTCCTGTAAGGTAAAGCCTATTATTTCGTGGTAATAAAACTTATTGCCTTTTAACTTGGGTAAAAAAGAAAGGGGCAGATATATTTCGGAACCCATTACT
>JBFHGV010000081.1:0-8799 GCA_041582955.1 Arenibacter sp. | reverse complement strand
TGGCTGAATCTTCTTTGGGATTAAATGAGGCAAAGTCTGGTTTTATAGTTCTGCCATAGGATTTTTTATTTCTATCAACATACACTGTGGTTGTTAGGTACAGTTGTGCACCATCTTTTAGTTTGTAGGATTGGTTGCCGGTGGTAAAACCGGCGGATTCACTTCCGAATACCAAAGTGTTCTTTTTGCCTATAAAGGAGACCAATGTAGCCTCGCCGGAACTAGCAGTTTTACTACTTATTAGCACTGCAATTTTTTTATCCTTGTTCTTGATTTTATAGGGATTTTCCAATTTCAATAGACTATTTTCTCCAATGTAAACCTGCCCTTCTTTGCAACTCCAAGAAACATCGTTCTCCTTATTATCACGAAAATAACCGTATGTGCCATCTTCCAAAATGGGACTCAAGCCCAGTATCATTGGCCACATATTGCCTCCGCTGTTCTCGCTAAGATCAACTATCCATCCTTCTAGACTGGATTGGTCCAAAATTTTAATGCGGTCTTGTAATTCTTGGGCAAAATTTTGTGCCATAAGAGGTGTGCCGACAAATCCCGGCACCTTTATATATCCTATCTTATCTTCAAGTAATTCAGAGGTAATAACAGGTGTTTTGCGCTCATTGCTAGTCATATTTTTGAAACCCTTGGAAGACATTAAAGAGCTATGTCCGCCATCCTTTAAATACCGAAAAGATTCTTTTATTATCCCGTGTACGTCCTCTACAGTTTTGGCGTGTAAAAGTTGTTTGTTGGAATCCTCCCTAATTCTATCCCAATCCACCTCATCTGTGTAAAGTGCATGGGTTTTCATAAGATCCAAAGTTTTATATAGATATTCTCTTTGAGAATTACATGAAAACAATATGCATACTAAACAAAAAACGAGACTGCATTTTAAAATCTTGTGAAGAGAATAGTTGTTTTTTAATTCCATGATTTAATTTATAAGACAATCAACCGCATAATTAAATTTGAATGCACAAAGCCATTCCATAATATTTCCATACAGCGAATGTTTCATTCTTTTACAACAGGCTTTAAAGTAGCTCCAAAGTTTAATTCCCAAATCGGGCTTCCCTGTTTGATTATTGTTCTAAATTTAACCAATAATTTAATTGGGTAAAATGAATTACTAGTTATTTCAAAGTTATTCGGTCAACATAATTTGATATAAATTTCCTTTATGGCGGAACTCATAACCATTATGATCCCAAATCATAACATAACTTAAATGCGCAGGGATCCTGATTCGACTTTATAGCGTTCGGGCGGATAAGTGTTAAGGCAAATTGTTTTGAGGTGAAATCCTTTATATGGCAATGAAGGCAATAGTCCCGGAACTAATTGTTAATATCAATGACAGATATGAAAAGGAATACATCCGTCAAATACTTACAAATGCCTATAGGTTATTACCGAAAGGGTAGGAGGCACTCCTGGATGATCTTACCCTTTATTAAAGATAAGAGAAATTGCGAGAGGGCTGGAAATAGAGATTTCAAACATGAACAAAGCACCATTTATGTAATTAAAATTGGAGTTGACTATCTAATTTATAGTTCCGTAAAAGGCTAATTAACGGAACTATAAAAAAGAATGACAAAAGGCACTTGAACAGAATTTTATACAATCTAATACTGTGACGCCATAAATTGGCCATTCTGTTAGACTACAAGATTGTTGTTACTGCTCTAATATTCAAGATAGAATTTAAGTTGCGCAATAATATTGGTACTGTGGCTATAGTCAAAACCAATTGTGTTTACTATTCAAGAATCAATTTTTCCATTTAAGTAGTCTATTATCCTCTCGACCGTATCCATTTACTTCCAGATGGTCTGAATATATTTTTATTACCCCGTATGAGGTTTCATCGGTGTCAACCATACCCTTCAATGTCAAGTAGTGAATGCCATTTTTCACACCATAATTTCCCTCGTGGTTATGTCCATTAATATAGGCTTTTACATTGGGATATTGTTCGAGCAACCCAATGACTTCATCTGCATTCCATAGATTATGGATGTTTTCCGGATAGACGGGAAAATGGCAATAAAGTATTACTTTTTCACCTTTTTTAGATGATTCTTCTAGTATGTTATTTAACCAGTTCATTTGATCTTTTCCTATTGCACCATTCCATTTGGGGGAACTTATTTTATTTTGATCGTAATAGTTGACGGCAAAATTGTATTCTTGAGAATCTTTGGGATAGGCATGGAAACTGATATCATTTCCATTAAGCACGATAAAACGCCAACCTTTAACTTCAAAATCGTAATAGGCGGAGGACATACCCATTTTTGTAGGTACCTCTTTTTTCTTGTCATCGGATACGGAAAAATCGTGATTACCCAGAACATGGTGGCGAGGGACTATTAATTTATCGTAAATGGGGTTTATTACATCAAAACTTTCCCATTCACGGTCTATGAAATCACCTAAATGTATACTATATGTTAAATCAAGGGAATTAAAATGTGCAACGCACGACTCTAATTTCTCTTTTGATCTAGAAAATTGGCGTACTCCTAATCCCACTTCGTTGTTATATTGGCAATCAGCAATTACCCCTATTGAGAAAAGGTGCTTGTTGTTCTTGGTTCTCAGATTATGCTGACCAGAAATGGTAAAGTACGTCAGTTGAATAAATATAAAAGCTAATAACAATTCCCTTTTATCCATAATACTACTGTAAAAACTTTTATTTTTCCCAATCTCCTATTCCAAAAGTGGCTTCTACAGGATAGTGGTCAGAAATAAAGTCATTCTCCTCTCCATTATGAACCTTAACCCCTTTACAGAATTTACTTAATTCCATACTACACATTATATAGTCTATCCGTTCAGGAGTACGACCTATATTTCCTGCAGTTCGCCAGACACCAATCAAGATCGGAGTCGGAAAAGTATGTCTCATATAATAGGGTACAAAACGCTGGGTTATATCGATTAAGGGAAAGGAAAGAAATTTTGACATTACACTATATTCCACATTCTCGTCCATTAGGTTCCTATCTGGACTAGCCTTAGCTTCATTTGCACGGTCTCCCTTGAGATATTTAAGTTCTAGATCTGGATTTTGTAAATAGAGCTCGGCATCAAAGGGGGAATGCGCATTAAAATCGCCCAAAACCATGTATTTGTTGTTCTTTAACTTAATGGAATCTATTATGTCATTAATTATCCCTGCCTCTCCCAATCTATATTTCCAGTCTGCCGGACTTAAATGTATCCCTAGGATATCGATCCCATAGGCCTGACAGTGAATAACATTGTTTCGTAAATCCTTTCTTGAGTATATTTTCTTTAGAGTGATGGGTCGATTTGAGGTAATGGCCACAGAACCACTTTTAACATAATAGTCATGACCCCATGCTTTTGCATCGATGGCCAACTGGGTTTCGTTACCGTATATTTCTTGTAACGCTATTATATCTGCCTTTTGGGCCTGAAGCCATTTAACACAATTATCATGTCTGTCTTCTCCATAGGTTGAATTGTTGCCAAGTCCTTCCAATATGTTGTAGGTAATAACCTTGATTTCCTTTTGTCCGTATACGTTTATGGCAAAACTTACTATAAATACAAGAATATTTGCTAATTTCATCATAGTTACAATGGATATTTAATTTGGGAAGGAGACCCCCAAAGCATTTACAATTTTTCCCAACGGAACAACAAGTAACATTTTAGGGGCCTCTTTCGTATTGTATTTACCAGCCTGGGGACTGGCTTAAATTTGGATTAATGGTCAATGCCTCAGAATTAATAGGCGAGTAATAAAGTTTGATATCATCATCCGTCCAATTTGGCTGTCTTTCGATATAGGGCAGTATATATCCTTCCCTTGCGTCATCGGCCAAAGGATTTCCATTCCTATCGCCTAAGACAATCGTGGCTTTATTGGACCCGTCAATATTGTATTCGAATGCAGGCCGGTCGTTGAGATCTACATAAGCTCCAACAAATGGTTTTCCAAAATAGCTGGCCTTTTTCCATCTTAAGATATCATCGAACCTAGACCCTTCTAACATTAATTCAACTTGCCGCTCCCGTCTTATTTCCCACAGGAGATTAGATATTTCTGGAGCATAAGCATCTTTTTTGGGGTCTTCAAAACTATTGACGAAAGCTATCGTTAATCTGGGCATTCCCACCCTAGACCTTAACAAATTTATACTTTTGTCAAGAACGGCATCATCTGCTTCTCCTATCTCCACTTTCGCTTCGGCATAGTTCAACAAAATTTTATTGAGGCTATAAAGTGGGGCATCCAAAATCCCGTTTACATCGTCTACAGGTGTATCGGTAGACCACCACTTATACAGTGGATACCCGGTTGGATTTGATATCCCAGACTCTCCTATAAATGCTGGGGAATATGTAGGTGTAGTTCCTGAACTGCTATTGAATATGGCCGGTTCATTTTTGGGGGTCATATCAACATCGTATGGTATGACCAAGGTTTTACCCATACGCGGATCCCTATTCTCAAATTCCTCCATTACGAATTCCGGAAGACCTGCCTTGGCTTTAGGATGTAAATCACTTACACCGAGCGGTAAGCCGTCTGTACAAAGAAAACTTTCCACTGCATCCTTGGTTGCTCCAAAATAATCTCTAATACCCATCATTCTTGCCTGTATGTTTACTATTACCCCTGGCTCATATTGTTTGTAAAGGATGACTTCGGGATTCTCTCCTAAATTTATGGACGAATATATATCCCTAAAATCAGGAGACAAGGAGTAGTTTTCCTCTTCCATTAGGGTTTCAGATGCCGAAACGCATTCTGCCAGCCATTGAGCTGCATCAGTTAAGCCTAACTCATCATGGTATTTTCTATAGGTTCCCTCGAAGAGACATATCTCGGATTTAATGGCTAGAGCAACATCCCTGTTTATCAGGTTATGACCTGCATCAGTCCTTATGTTTTGTACTGCAAAATCTAAATCTTCCAAAACATGTCCCATAACCGTTTCTCTAGAATCTTGGGCTGCATATAGTTCAGGACTCCCGGTACCCAATTCATGATCTATCCAAGGGACATTTCCAAAATCTTTAACCTTGGAGAAATATTCACGAGCTCGGAATAATCTGCCCACACCTTCCCAGTGATTTTTAACCTCTGTTTCCAATTCAGAATTCTGAGCTTCACGGATCATTATATTTATGGCTCGCAAAGTACCCCATGACCATCCACCACCCGAGGTTGGTATGGTAATTCGGTCAAAAATTCGGCTACTTTGGACTTGATTTGCCTGCACCACTTCATCCGAATTAACGGCAATGCTATAGGCATTTCCCACTCCATAACCGTAAAAGTTGTAAAGCCCCAGTGAATAGGTTTGAAAATCACTATCTGTTTGCCAGTAATTCTCATTGGTTATCTGATCCTGTGGAATTTTTTCCAAGAAATCGTCGTTGCAGGATACCATACATAGTATGAATCCTATTAGTACTATTGTATATAGATTCTTCATGGTTCTTATAATTTTATAATCTTTACTAAAAAGAAATGGTTGTTCCAAAAGACAAGTCTTTTGCCAGTGGAAAGGTATGTGATGCGCCCAATTCCGGGTCCATACCTTGTGGCAATTTTGAAAACAACATTAGGTTTTCGCCGCTAAAATATATTTTTATTGATTCTATCCCTATCTTACTCAACACATCCTTGGGCAAGGAATAACCAATTCTAATATTCTTGAGGCGCATATAGGCTGCATTCAATAAATACCTGGTCTGGGTCTGCTTATTATAACTACGATCGTCAGGCCTTGGATAAAAAGCATCCGTATTTTCGGGCGTCCAATAATCCAGGGTATGGGAAAGAATAGATTCATATTGGGAACCTGCAGTAAAACCAAAGGCACCCCCAGTCCAATAATCCTTTTTTGCTACCCCTTGCAGGAATATGGAAAAATCTATATTGTTATAGGCTGCGCCAAGTTTTATACCATACTGGTACCTGGCACGTGAATTCCCAATAATGGTAAGGTCTCCATGATCTTCCAGGGTGTAGTCACCTCTATCTACTACCCCGTCATTGTTAAGATCTTTATATTTGACATCTCCGGGATAAGGTATTCTGTTTCCAAATATAAAATTCTGTGTAGGTATCCCTGGAACATATTGTCGTTCGGAATCCACGATCTCAAAATCTGTCTCCTGGAACAATCTATCAGTTTCATATCCCCAAATCTCCCCAACTTCCTTTCCCTTATAAAGACTTCCTAGAAATCCTGTTGGATTTTCATAGCTAGTAATGGTGGCTTTGTCATCGTAGAGTATTACATTGGCAGAATATGAAAACTTATCAGAAACCCTATCCGTCCAATTCAAACTAAGTTCCCAGCCTTTCACTTTTAGATCTGCTGAATTCTCATTGGGTACAGGAGTTCCCAAGAGATCGGGCAGTACTTGCCCAGCTGTCAACATTCCCGTAGTCTCCCTTTCATAGACCTCAAGAGTGGTTTGTAGTTTATTTTTAAAGAAAGCTAGATCCATTCCAAAATTCATTGAGTTAACCTTCTCCCAAGTATAGTAATCACTTACTAGGCCGCCAGGTCCAGTATAAAGGGGTCTTTCGCCATTCAAAATCCAGTTGGCCGTACCAGTATTCATGGACGGAATGTAAGAATAGGCCCCAACTTGTTGATTACCCTGGGTACCATAAGAAGCCCTTATTTTTAGGAAATTTAGCCAAGTGTTAGTACTTTCCATAAAGGACTCCTTCGAAACTACCCAACCAACAGAGGTCGAAGGAGAAAAGATAAATCTGTTATCCCTCTCGAATCTAGATGAGCCATCATAACGCCCAAGTGTTTCCAAAAGATACTTTCCCCTATAATCGTAATTAAACCTATATAGTCCTGAACGGGTAGCCCATTCGGTGATACCATCTCCAACGCTTGAATTTCCAACGGCCAGGCTGAAGGATGGAACATCGTCGGTAATCAACCCTTGCCTCTGGGCAAAGAAAGAATTCTCACTGCTTTCTTCCTGACTGTAACCCGCCATTAATTTAATACTGTGATCGGAGATTACCTTTTGGTATTCCCCTGTGAAGAATAGATTGTCATAGTTGTTGAACCCTGCAGTTCTCCTCAGGCTATTAGGGTCGTTCCTATAAAAGTAAACAATACCTGGACCATCTGTAGGATTAGCCATTGCATACTTATTTACATGGTAACTGTCATTTTGGGTGATACTCCTATGTGTATAATTTGCCTCAATATTCATCCCTTTAAAAGGTCTTATAGACGTCCTCAATTGCACATTGGTATTATCCGTTTCGTATGTGTTTTTCGCACCCAGATCTACCATGGCCGGTGAAAAGCCCCATGGGGCACCCGATACCTCATCTATGCCGGTTAGCCAGAATGTCGGTCTTAAATAGGAAACACTATACATATATGAGGCATTATTTGGAATATAGGGCATATTCTGTATTCCTCTAGTAAAACCCAGGGTAGCCCCGATACTTAGCCAATTATTGATTTCGGAATCAACCTTTGTCATAACGTTTTTTCTATTGTATCTGTCCTTATCCAGTACCAGTACCCCATTTTGGCTCAATAGCCCTGCACTCAAAAAATAGGTGGTGCTTTCACCTCCTCCGGAAACCGAAAAATTATGATTAAGTGTCAATCCAGGTTCTACCATATATTCGATCATATTGTTATTAGCTCCCAAAGGATAGGCAATATCGTTAATGACCGGTATGGAATTCGGAACATAATCTTGAGATTCATAAAGACCTACCCAGGTATCCACATTTCTGCCCCAGTACCATCCAGGGGTCCTGCCAGCATTTTCCCATTGGATACCTCCGACCTCAATCTGTGTTATCGGATCTACTTTGTCAGGAAAAGTAGTAGGTCTTGTACTGGATAAAATGTTAGTATAAGTAAACTGGGTTCTGGAGTTTTTTTTCCCAGATTTAGTAGTGATCAAAATAACCCCAAAAGCAGCCCTGGCACCATAAATGGCCGCCGAAGAAGCATCTTTTAACACGGTAACACTCTCAATATCTGATGGAGGTATAAGATTTGGATCCAATTCGGAACCATCTACTAATACCAATGGCGACCCACCGTTTATGGAGTTGTATCCACGGATATTAAATGAATATCCTTCTCCAGGTATTCCATTGGATTTGCTTATAGTAAGTCCGGGAACAACTCCTTGTAATGCCTGTCCTACGGATATTACGGGCCTTTCATCGACAAAATTGGCCCCTTTAACTTGGGATACAGCTCCTGTAACATCCGATTTCCGTTGGGTACCGTAGCCTACCACGATAACCTCCTCCAAACCAGAAGCGTTTTCTTTTAAGGCAATATCAAAATAGGACTGTCCGTTAACACTTATTTCTTTGGTGGCAAAGCCTAAATAGGAAATAACCAATATTGCATTTTCATTCTCCACAGCTATCGAAAAATTCCCATCGAAATCGGCCTGCGTTCCATTCGTTGTACCTTTTTCTAAAATACTAGCACCGGCTAAAGGTGGCCCGTTCTCTTCTAAAACCTTTCCTGTAATTTTGAACTGTTTCTGAAGTTGAAGAACCTCTTTTTTTTGTTTTGTAGGAGAAGATTTTCTTTCTACCAAATATACTAGGCGATCTCGTAGGTCGAAATCAATATTGTGACCGTTAAAGACGCGATGTAGTATGTTAGTGATTTTTTCCTCTTTGGCCGCGGCTTCAGCCCATGTCATCATGGAATTGAGTTCACCAAACCGTTCGATCGGTTGACTCATGGTTCGTGCACGCTGGATCCGGTCAAAAAT
>JBFHGV010000080.1:0-8852 GCA_041582955.1 Arenibacter sp. | reverse complement strand
GACCGGTTATATCCGATTTACGGGAATCCGGAGCAATTGAACAGGATGCAGATATTGTATCCTTCATCTACAGGCCAGAGTATTATAAGATTGATGAATGGGATGACGAGGAGCGATCTCCAACGGCAGGTCAAGGAGAGTTTATTGTGGCCAAACATAGGAATGGTGGTTTGGAAAATATCCGACTCAAATTCGTTGGGCACTTAGGTAAGTTTGATAATTTGGACGATTTTGATTCTCCATTCGAATTTCAATCCAAAATGAATGCAGATGAGGACAACCCGTTTGTTACCAAAAACCTTCCCAATGCCAATGAAGCCTTTGGGAGTTCTATGAACAACGATAGCCCTCAGGATGACAACGATGTTCCTTTTTAAGAGCCAATAAGCATAATGCTAATGCGGTTCAATGTCTCGGGCTCAAATCTTGCAGGGCGTGTGGTACTTGTAAAATCGATAATTGAGTAATACACAACAAAATAAAAACCCCTTAAAAAACCTATTTTTAGGTGCGCTGCTTTCTGTTCTTTTTCTATTGATGTATGGCAGCTCGTACGCTTCCAGTATTCTTATACCCATGGATGCTGAAAGTCAAAAAAACCATTTAAAGGCATACGGAATTACATACTGGGTGCTGACCCATAAACAAAAAGTGCAATGGTTGCTGAACTATAGGGGAGGTTCTTTTTTGCTGCCTGATGGGGAGAACATTCGAAAGGAATGTCAGATAAGGGGCGTTTCCTATGAGGTTGTTTCCGATTCACAGGCCCAAAGTATTCTGGAGGAAATAGGAAGTCCGTCACAAAATCAAGAAGCTGTTATTTTGGAAAAGGCCCCAAAAATTGCCGTATACTCCCCAAAGGACAATTCGCCTTGGGACGATGCGGTAACCATGGTGCTCACCTACGCAGAAATTCCCTATGACCAAGTTTACGATGAGGAAGTGTTGGACGACAAACTTGTGCTCTATGATTGGCTGCACCTTCACCATGAGGATTTTACAGGGCAATATGGGAAATTCTATGGGGCCTATAGGGTGGCGCCCTGGTATATAGAAGGCAAGCAAAATGCCGAAGCCCTGGCTGCTAAATTGGGATATGATAAGGTTTCTGAAGAAAAGCGGGCCGTGGCACTTAAGATTAGAAACTATGTGATTGGGGGAGGTTTTATGTTTGCCATGTGCTCGGCCACCGATAGTTTTGATATTGCCTTGGCTGCGGATGGTGTGGATATATGTGAGCCTATGTTTGATGGTGACCCCTCCGATGCCAATTATCAGGCAAAGTTGGATTACGGTAAAACCTTCGCATTCACAAATTTTATACTGGAGCGTAACCCGTTGAGGTACGAATTCTCATCTATAGATATGACCAATAAACGGGGCAATGTTCCCAAGGAATCGGATTATTTTTCACTGATGGATTTTTCGGCCAAATGGGATCCGGTACCTACCATGTTATGTCAGAACCATACGGCCTTGGTCAAAGGTTTTATGGGGCAGACCACGGCTTTTGCCAGGGAGGAGATTAAACCCACCGTTTTGGTACTTGGTGAAAATAAGATAAATGGTGAAGCCCGTTATATTCACGGAATTAAGGGGAAAGGTTTCTTTACCTTTTATGGCGGACATGACCCTGAAGATTACCAACATAGGGTAGGGGATCCCAAGACAGAACTGGAACTGCATCCTACTTCACCGGGATATAGGCTCATTTTGAACAATGTACTATTCCCTGCAGCCCAGAAAAAGAAGCAGAAAACCTAAAAGGTCAACTAGTCCTACTTTACTTTATTAACCTCACTGTCCTTGGTTTTGGGGAAGTTAGGTTTAGCTCTGAAAAAGCTAGGTCATAGCAGGACCGTAACAAGAACCATAATATTGATCCAAGAAATGAGCTTGTCATGTTCTTATAGTTTTGTGGCTAATGTTTAAAACCGTTAACGCACCCATGGTGTCGATAACGGTTTTTAGAATAGTTAATTGGCTTCTTGTTTAAGATATTCCTATATAGGTTTCATATATCCTGTACCCTAAAAGTTTTTTTTACAAAGGACTATAGGGGGCAATCTTATTCAAAATTAGACCCCCTATCACTTCATCACCTAATAGGGACTGCCAGAGTACTAGCAATCAGAAATAACCCGATTATTTAGAATACACCAATGAAGTGACTCCCTTCTGCGTTTACCAATTGGGCGCCTTTGGTTACTTCTGCTGTTTCTGTATCTATGATGTAAATGTTTCCGTTTTGTCCTACTGGGGCTTGTGTTACATATATTTCTGTTCCATCAACTACAAAGCCTTGGTACTGGAATAAGTAGAAATCCGGGTCATATGGAATAGCATCGATCTTAGTAGCAGTTTTGGTGTTAAGATCAACCAGGGCAAAAAATCCTTGAGCACCTGCCAAACCTTCTTCTGATCCTTCATGACGGTAAGCCAAAACAGCTTTTCCGTTCGCCGCCGGCCTCCAGGCCAATATATAAGCACCTTCTACTCCCAAAGCATCGTCCAGGTCAAAATCATACGAGTCATCATATAGATTGTTCGCTCCAATCTTCAAGATATGAGAGCCATCAGGATCACTCTGGTTGGCTTGGTAAACACTTCCGTCATAAAGAAATGCGTTAATGCTGCGGTATCCATTAGTGTTTCCATGGCCTACGGAAGAAGTAATCACCGTTGGATTTAATAAAGAAGGGTAATCCAGTACAATGGTTTTAGAGCCTAAGATCTCATAATCTCCACTATCACTTTCTACGGTGCTGGGATCCACTTTGCTTAAACGGGCACCGATATACAGTTTATCTCCAGACGCATTTAAAACAGGCATATCAATTCTAGAGATATAGTAACCTGCTGCGGATTCTTCCTCACTTAAGGTAATAACATGCTCTTCAAAGTTATTGATTTGAGAATCTACCAAATCTAAGGTAACAACACCAATAGTAGAATTTGTATACAGGTAGGTATCGTCAGTTACATCATCCGGTGTACCATTATCATCAACTTGGTGTTCTGTTGATACGTAAACGGCCGCACCAGTTTTATCACCATCAAATAACTTGATCCATCGTGGAGCTGTGCCTACGTATGGGGCGATACTTATTTCAGAACCGGTTGGGGTGAAGGTCTGACCACCATTTACAGTATATTTAGTGTAGTTTCCACCTGTATCCCCTGCATAGCTAATATTGAAAACAGTATTACCATCTTCAGAAGCCTGTAATCTGGCTGTTCTGTTGGATGGGGCTACGAAGCCATTGTTAAAAGGGTCTATTTGCACCGTTGGGTCTTTAGCCTCTTCACTGGTTACCGAATAAATTAAAGTTCCACCGTTTCCATCACCAGGATTATCTCCCATTTTGGCTCCTGCAACGGTTATCCATCTGGAACCCTCTCCACTTCCTGCGTCACCATCAGTATCGGGGGCAGTAGGGTCATCATCCTTACTACAAGAGGTAGTTAAGCCTATTGTTAGCACAATTGCGGCTATTATTTTAAGATTTAAAATACTACGTTTCATATTTCTGTTTATTTAAATGATTAAAAATTATTGATTGTATAATTTAATTTTAGATAAAAGGCTCTTCCAGGTTTTTGTACAGATAGGTTGTCATAAATGGCTTGATCAAATACATTTTTGACGTCAAAACTCATTACGAAATTCCTTTTTGGAAATGTGTAGCTTAACCCAAGGTCATGGGATAACTGTTCTGGAATAAAGAATTCTTCTTCTCCCGTGGTATTGCTCCCCGCTGCGAATTTAAAAGCAAATTCATCAGTGTAGTAAGTGTTATAAAATAGGTTTATTGTTGATTTTGATTGGATGAAGTCCTTAATGGTATACCGTAAACCGGCGTTCATCGTAAATAAGGGTACGTTGGGAACATTGGTTTCAACACCTGAATTCACCGTGGTTAAGCTCATACGGGTTATATTGAAGTTAAATCCAAAATTATTATTGTAGGTGTAAAAGAATTCTGCTTCAATACCTTTAGATTCGGCTGTGTTGTCTAGATTGGTATATTGGACAAATTCATCACTTTCTCTAAGTCCATCAGCATTGGCGGGCAACCCTATTCTGTTTTCAATATTTCTTGCAAAGAAATTGGAGGTTAATGTAAATCCGTGTTTGTTTAGATTGAATTGTCCAAACCGAAAACCAATGTTTAAATTGTTACTGATTTCCGGTTGAATAGTTAGGTTGGGAAGCAAATTATCACCCGCATCCCCAAAAACTTCGTTTTCACTTGGTAAACGAATGGCCTTTTCCGCAGAGGTTAATAAGGTAATAGTGGGGAGAACTATATATGAAGTTGCAAAACCATAGCCCGTGTAATCCTTATCACTTTGGTAAACTTCATTTATTACCTGGGTATTATCATCGTTGAATACTGGTTTTGTGTTTAGTACTTTTTGGATATAATGCTTTCCAAAGGCATTTATTTTAAATTTATTGTCAAATGCATTGAGTTCGTAGCTTAGGGAAATAATATTTTTGTATAAATCACTGGTCTGTTGAAAAGTGTTCTCTAACAGTGATACCATTTCATCACTATCTTCCCTATCTACACCGCTATATATATGGTTCAATAAGATCTTGTGGTTGTCATTTATGGTATAGGACAAACCTGAACGGACAGATGATACATTTCTGACTATTTTGGCTAATGTAGGGCCGTTTTCGCTCTGAGATCCCCAGGTATACTCATGGTACTCTCCATCAAAACCAACCAGTCTTCTTCCGGCCCAGGTATAGGCCTGTGCAACTGTGTCATTTATAGTTCTATTGCGTTTACCGTATACACCGGTAATATCTACGTTAAGTCCTTTAACAAAAAGGTCTTTCTTTTGATATGTTAGATTGCCCAGTAAAGCATCAGATTCTAAAAAGCGGCCTTTATAAGGAGATATGGTAACGAAAGTACCGTGCTGTACTTCATTGTACTCATCGGAAGCAGTAACACCCACTAAAAACTGGTCGGCCCAATTAACATTGGTAAATCCAATTTGTGCCATGCCACCTGTAGATCGGTAAGCATCGTTAAATCTTCTGGCAACAATTGGGGTTTGTACCCCGTTAGGAGCAATGTCCACTATAGTTCTGCCCCAAATTTTATAATCATTATCGGAATAATTGTGAAAGGCGGATGCTTTGACGGTGAATCCTGATTTTTCATATCTGTAGGCGCCATTGAAATTTGTTTGAAATGTATTAAACGATCCATATGACACCGAAGCGGCTAGGTTGTTCTTGCTGCCCTTGTGAAGCACAATATTAATAGCTCCGCCAACAGCGTCGCTAGATAAATGTGCTGGCACCACTCCTTTGTATACTTCAATATTTTTGATCATTGAAGGAGGAATGCTGTTTAGGCTAAAGGATGAACCATATATAGAAATGGGAATTCCGTCTATAAAAAGACTGACAGATCTTCCGGATAAGCCGTTTAAGCTGTATTGGGTGTTGGAACCTAAGCCTCCGTTCTGACGTATCTTTACACCTACTGTAGTGTTCAACAGTTCATTGGTTTGGACGCTCCTAAGGCCAGCTTCTTTGGTGTCTATGGAGTTTACTGCAAAACCCTTTGTTTCAAGGGCTGTTTTTTCCGTTTTTCCATTTACCGTTACCTCATCCAGGTTTTCTAGGGATTCTTGTAGGGTAAAATCAATTGTAATATCACTGTGGTCTTCATTTATTTCAATAGTCATGGAGCGGGTACCGTAACCTAAAAAGGAGACCAAGACCCTGTGGTTTCCGGAAGGCAACTTGCTAATGGAATAATCCCCTTTGTCGTCTGTAAGGACCCCAAGCCTTAAGTTTTCTATTAAAACACTGGCATAGGCCAAAGGATTCCCGGAGGCGTCGTGTACTGTACCACTCAGTGTCCCTAATGTTTCTTGGCCTTGCAGATACAAGCTAAGAACCATAAAAAAAATATTGATTAGTCTTTTCATTAAATTGTTTGTTATTTTTATTAAGATTTATTCTAAATAAATAACTTTGCAAATCTAAATTTTGTTTTACATTGGAAATAACGAGAAAGGAATTATTAGTAACGAATAAAGAAGTAAAGCCTGTCGGTTCTGATAATTCCGAGGGTTGTGGTTGTATCGAAGGTAAAGCTGATTATATAGTTCTGCCAAAATCGAGTAGTATATATATATCGGACAAATTGAAGGGTGGGGCAGAAGGGTGGCAAGAAGAAATAAGGATGGATAAGGCCCTGGTGTTGATACGAAAGTTGTCTTTGGCCAAAGATTATATGGAGGAGATAAAAGTACAGGGCTCCTCTGTAGGCATTCATTTTGTTTTGGAAGGTTCTTATGAATTTACCCGTTTTGGGGACTCCTCAAAGTGGGATATTCATTCTGGCACGTATACTATTCTTCAATGGTCCCAAGATCTTATAGGCCTAAAACTTAGTGGTAAAAATGTTATAGCCTTGGAAATATTTCTTCAGGAAGGCTTCTTGAAGGAATTGTTGGGGAAGGAGTATAATAAAAAAAGTATTGGGTTTTCAGGAGGCATTGCAAAGTCTTTTGGGGAGAAAACGAAACCCATAACGATGAGATTGCAATGGACAATCAGTGAAATTTTGGATTGTAATTTAAGTAGCAACGCCAAGGCCAATTATCTGGAATCCAAAATACGTTTACTGCTTATCGATTTATTTTTAGGGCAAGAAACACAAGTTAAAAGTGGTAAGGAAGTGCTATTATCGCCAGCGGATTATGAAACTATTGATAATTTGGTACACTATATAGAGACCCACCTAAAGAATCCATTGACCATTAAGGAGTTATCTGCTGTTGTTGGGTACAACACTACAAAGTTAAAAAGCTATTTTAAGAAGGTCCATGGCACTACAATTTTTAAATATATTACCCAGTTGCGCATGGAAAAGGCGAAAACCTTGATACTTTTAAATAACTATACCATTGCCCAAGCTTCCTATGAGGTAGGCTATTCCAACCCGCAACATTTTACAGTGGCATTTAAGAAAACAATGGGGTTTTTGCCTAGCTCCTTATTGGGAACGGATCAATAATTATCATTTGCGCTCATGTGTTGGATAGCATAGCTTCCAAGATATTTTCTACCCCAAAATTATCGTTACTCTCGGTTTGGTAGTTGGCTACTTTTTTTACGTTGGGGTGGGCATTTGCCATAGCAAAGCTGAAACTACCAAGGGCCAGCATTTCCAAGTCATTGTTGTAATCTCCAAAAACCATGGTCTCTTGTTGGCTAATGCCGTATTTTTCCTGAATATGGCTAATGGCATGTCCCTTGTGGGCGTTCATATGGGAAATATCCAACCAATTTTCACCGGAAACCTTTACCTTTAGTTGGGACTCCAAATGTTTAACCAGTGGATAAATGTACTTCTCTGAACTTTCAAAATGGTAGATGGCTATTTTTAAAACTTCGCCATCAAATGTAGCAATATCGTTTATTACGCTAAATTGGGAATAGTACTCTCTTAGCTTGTTTATAAAAGCATCAGAATTACCGTTTATATAGGCGTTGTTTTTGCCGCACAACACCGGGTGTATCCCCTCTACTTTCTTCAATAGTTTAATGGTTTCCTTGATCGTTTCCTGATCCAATGGGGTGGCCAGTAATTCTACATCCTGTTTTTTTACAAAGGCCCCGTTTTCGGCAACTACAATTATATCGTCCTTAATGGTCTCCAATTTGTCTACAATACTGTTGTACTGTCGTCCACTTGCCGCAACAAACTTTATGTCCCGTTTTTTTAACTCTTGGAACAACTGGAAAAATTTAGTACTAACTTGATGATCGGAATTTAGTAAGGTCCCATCCATATCGGTGACCACCATTATAACTTTTGATAGATCCATTGAAATAAATTAAGCTGCAAAGGTATTTGATATTGTTTTAAAAAATGGTCTAGTTTTATAAAGTTTCACATTTATTAATATATTGCGAAATTCAAAGCGTTATAGACCAGGTACCAAATGAAATTTTACCAAAATGAATTGCGACTGGAGCCTTACCCCAGAGGGTTCCATATTATTACTCACCATATTGTGGCAAGTGCCTCTCAGTTGGGCAAAATAAATAGTGGGATGCTACAGGTATTTATTAAGCACACTTCGGCCAGTCTAACCATCAATGAAAATGCGGATCCCACGGTACGGGACGATTTTGAAAGCCATTTAAATATAATGGTCCCCGAGAATGCGTCCTATTACCTGCATGATTATGAGGGATCGGATGATATGCCGGCCCATATAAAATCTTCCTTGATGGGGGCTTCGGTCATGATACCCATTAGCAATGGAAAATTAAATTTAGGGATATGGCAAGGGATTTATTTGTGCGAACATCGTAATCATGCCAGTGGCAGGAATTTGGTATTGAGCTACTTTGGGGTATAGGGACTCTATTTATTTTTGCGTAAATTAGGGTGTATATACATAAAAGTGGGATATTATGGCAACCAAAGACACTATACTGAATAAGATACAGATACTGATAACCAATAATTTTGATAGTCCGGAGGCCGCCTATAATTTCTTTGATAAGGATGGTGATGGCAAACTTAAGAAAAGGGAGATTGTAGAATTGCTTAAAAAGGCCGAAATAAGTGGATTTATCAGAGGGATAGTGTCCTCCAAGTTAATTGAGGGCTATGATAGTTCCGGTGATGAACTAATAGATTGGGAAGAATTTAAGTCGGCCGTAAATAAGATTAAAGTGACTTAGGGAGGATATCATTGTCTAGGATAAGATGTATTGTCGCGGAACGGAAGTTTAAGGTATAAAAAAACCTGCTCCAAATGGAACAGGTTTTATAAGCGAGATAAGTTTATTAATTTAT
>JBFHGV010000079.1:0-8894 GCA_041582955.1 Arenibacter sp. | reverse complement strand
GCTCGGGATAGACTTCTCGCCCCCGGACGCTTTTCAACTCTATTTCAAAAAACCAAACAAAAATAAAACTATTTCTGTTTTTTTTGAGCCGATAGAGGGACTCGAACCCACGACCTGCTGATTACAAATCAGCTGCTCTAGCCAGCTGAGCTACATCGGCTTTTATTACTTTTTTCTTCAAAAAAAAGTCCGCTATTTCTAACGGACTGCAAATGTAGATATTTATTTAGTTATTCAAAACATTTTTTTAATTTTTTTTACGCATAAAGCCTAATTTTTTCTTTTCGTTTTACCAATTTCCTTTCCAACGAGCTGCAAGCCACATCAATAGCCTCTTCAAAGGTCTTACATTGTTTTTTTACAACAAATCTATCTTTAGGCACCTGTACCTTGATTTCAACAATCTTATTTTCTTTAGAACTGGTATTTTCAACCTTCAAATAGACATCAGAACTTACCACCTTGTCATAAAATAATTCCATTTTATTCAACCTGGTCTGAATAAAATCAATAAGTTTTCCGTCAGCATTGAAATTTACCGATTGTGTGTTTACTTTCATAGAATGAAGTTTTAAAAATTAAACAATAGAATAGTACTCCACGGCACTACTTCTTATTTCTAGGATGAGCTAAGAGGTGTGCTTTCTTTAATTCCGCAATACTATTATGGGTATAAACTTGTGTTGATGCCAAACTTGAATGCCCCAACAACTCCTTAACCGAGTTGAGATCGGCCCCCATATTCAACAAATGTGTCGCAAAGGTATGTCTTAAAATATGCGGACTCTTTTTTACCTTGGCCGACACCAAACTAAAATACTTATTTATAATTCTATAAACAAGCATTTCGTACATTTTATTGCCTTTGGAAGAAAGAAAAATATAAGGCTCCCCTGCTCCAGCCTGCAGTGCGTTTCGCTCAACAAAATAAACATCCAAGAGCTGTTTGGTCCCCTCCAAAAGCGGAATTACCCTTTCCTTGTTCCGTTTCCCAAGCACCTTGACGGTCATAGCC
The DNA here is from genome assembly GCA_041582955.1 of Arenibacter sp. Lineage (GTDB taxonomy): Bacteria > Bacteroidota > Bacteroidia > Flavobacteriales > Flavobacteriaceae > Arenibacter. The sequence goes on along the minus strand of JBFHGV010000079.1, from coordinate 7,879 downwards.
CCATAATCCAGGTCACCCAACTTTAAATTAATCAATTCAGCCCTTCTCATACCGGTAGCATACAACAACTCAATGATCAACCTATCGCGAATACCCTCAAAACCATCCGGGTATGGTATCTGCGACAGCACATCCCCCATTTCCATCTCTGAAAAAGGAATCTCTATTTTCTTTGTGGTTTTGAGAGCCTTATGTTTGGCCAACGGACTAACTTCCAACACACCCAACCTTAAAAGAAACCTGTAATACGCCTTTAGCGACGCCACCTTGCGATTTATAGACCTACCGGAAAGACCAGACTCCACCAAGGAGACAATCCAGCTCCTAATCACAGTGTATGATACCCCGTCCAAATCATCATCCTTAAATTCTTCACTACAGAAGACCTTAAATTCCAGTAAATCCTTTTCATAGGCCCGGACGGTATGTGGAGAATAGTTTTTCTCCAGGGAAAGATAAGAAACAAAGGATTCTATTGCCATAAACCAAAGTTACAAAAGTTAAGACCCAAACTTGATTTTAGCGCATAAAAAAAGTCCCACATGAACGTGGGACTTATGTATTCCATATAACTACAATCAGGCCTAGATCTCTTCCTTATCTCTTAAACCTTGAATGTACTGAGCCTTTTGTATTTTAGCTCTGTGCTCAACAGATGGCTTCGTAAACTGCTGACGTTTTCTCAACTGTCGCATTGTACCTGTCTTGTCGAACTTTCGCTTAAAACGCTTTAAAGCTCTATCGATGTTTTCTCCTTCTTTTATTGGTATTATTAACATGGGCAATAACCTCCTCTCTTTTGTGATTAAGGCTGCAAATATAATTTTTTAAAATCAAATACGAACAATTATTTTAAAATATTTCTGGAGATAACCACTTTTTGAATTTCGGTGGTCCCCTCACCAATGGTACACAGCTTGGAGTCCCTGTAGAATTTCTCTACCGGAAAGTCTTTGGTGTACCCATACCCACCGTGAATCTGCACCGCCTCATTGGCGACTTTTACAGAAACTTCCGAAGCATACATTTTTGCCATGGCACCCATTTGGGTAACGCTACGCCCTTTATTTTTAAGGAAAGCAGCTTTGTGCAACAGCAATTCCGAAGCCTCTATTTCTGTAACCATATCCGCTAGCTTAAAGGATATACCCTGAAATTGACTTATAGGTTTACCAAACTGCACCCTTTCCTTTGAATATTTCAAGGCGGCCTGATAGGCCCCTTTTGCAATCCCCAAGGACAGTGCACCAATAGAGATCCTTCCGCCATCCAAAACCTTCATAGACTGCACAAACCCCTGACCTACATCACCCAACCTATTGGCATCTGGGATTGTACAATTATCAAACACCATCTCCGCGGTCTCGCTGGCCCTCATCCCCAATTTGTTTTCCTTTTTACCACTACCAAAGCCAGGTGTACCCCGCTCCACTACGAATGCCGTCATACCCCTACTATCACCTTTCTCTCCGGTACGAGCTATAACTACAGCAATATCCCCACTTTTACCATGGGTGATAAAATTCTTGGCACCGTTCAACACCCACGTATCCTTTTCCTTGACTGCTGTTGTACTCATCCCAGCCGCATCAGAACCCGTGTTATGCTCCGTTAGGCCCCAAGCACCTATCCATTCGGCAGTAGCCAGTTTAGGAATCCATTTTTTCTTCTGCTCCTCATTTCCAAAGGCTAAAATATGGTTGGTACATAATGAGTTATGCGCTGCAACCGAGAGCCCAATAGAGGGATCCACCTTTGAAATTTCCTCTATGATGGCAATATATTCATGGTAACCCAACCCGGAACCACCTAGCTCCTCTGGAACCAAAACCCCCATAAAACCCATTTCCCCGGCTTTTTTGAAGACCTCCACAGGAAAGGTTTGAGACTCGTCCCATTCCATGACAAAGGGTCTAATATATTGTTCCGCAAACTCTTTGGCAGAGGCGGCCACCATTTTTTGAGTTTCGGAATAATCAAAACTCATTGTAGTTGGGGTATCAATAACCATTCTTAGCAATTTTTATAATTGCAAATATAACTGAATTATATCTAATTTGTCCGAAGGGAAATCTTCAATATCTACCAATTCATCAAAAGAGTCTATACCTCCTACCTGCTCCCTATATGCTACTATCCTGGCTGCTACGGAATACTTAAAATAGACGAGTTTGGCAATTTCATGTACAGATGAGCTGTTTATATTAATTTTTAAAATAGGCGGAGGCTCCAAAATTCTATACTTCCTTAAGACCCGGTCTACCACCTCCAAATCCAATCCATATACGTGATTCAGCTGCTTTTCATCTATAAAGCCCCCCAACCGGTCCCTAAACTTCACAATACGCTGTGACAATTTATCCCCTATACCTCTAATACCCATTAAATCCTGGGCCGTAGCCTTATTTAAATCTTTGACCTTAATGGAATTTGAAGCCCCAAGGCCTTGGCCAGCCTCTATAGTTGACCTTCTATTTACCCCTAAAGTTTTGTCCGTAGCCATTACTGCAGTCTTTTTAATGGCAGGTACCCAATCCGGAAACTTGAAATACGGGGCCAATTTATGCAATAAGGAATCCGAGACTTGGGTAACCACTTGAAACTCTTCTTCCGAATTAACAAATTTATTATTGGCCCTAAAATTGTGAAGTCGATCTATTTCTTCTGGGGACATCCCCAAGGTATAGCCCTTGTAATCTGATATGAAATTTGGATTAAACGGATAGATTACCAAGGAGTCACTATTTACATTCCGTTCCTTGAGCTCTTCCAGTTTTACTTGATATTCGGGATCCTCCACAAACCTATTTTGGGTATTGTCCACAGGGTAGGCGTTGCCCATAAAATATAGAACCTGAAAAATAACAATCAACAATAACAGAAAAAAAATGCCACTCCGCTCCTGTTTATTGAACTTAAGAAAGGATTTTAGCGATCTATTATCCACAATTTATTCCTTTTGCCCAGTTAAGCAACCTTCATAATCCACAGAAATACCCTGCCCCCATAAGGGCTAAACGCGTTAAGGTCCCAAAAAAAAGACCTCTAGCCATACCAGCTGTTGTACCCAGTACCATATGTACAATCCGTATTGCTGTTAAATCCATAATACAGCACCCGTTACTTACTAGGTTTCCTAAATATACTAAAAAAATGAAATAGGGCGAACAACAGGATTTAGCCATTGGCAACCTGCTAGGGCAGCAGCAGAAAAATAAGACCGTAGAACCACCTCTGAAAAAAAAGAAATCCCATCCAGTTCTGCAATACAGAACTTAAGATGGGATTTATATTTATATGAATAATTACTATTTATCCTTTCTATTAAAGAGCAATTTAGACTTAAGTTTTACCAAATAAGCATCCAAATCACCTTTTACCTCACCCGACATCAAATACAGACCTATAATATTTGGAAAGGACATGGCCAAGATCATCATATCTGAAAAATCCAATACCGCCCCCAAACTTACAGATGCACCTACAACCACAAAAACCAGGAATAACATTTTATATACAAATTCAACTTTTTTACTTTTCCCAAAAAGATAGGTCCACGCCCTCATTCCGTAATAAGACCATGAAATCATAGTGGAAAATGCAAAAAGGAACACCGCCAATGCCAACACGTAGGGAAACCAGGAAAGAACACTACCAAAGGCATCGGAGGTTAACTGGGCACCTGCCATCCCCTCTACCTCATGCATTCCGGTAAAAATAAGCACCAGTGCTGTCAAGGTACAAACAACTACTGTATCTATAAAAGGCTCCAAAAGGGCTACAAACCCTTCGGAAGGTGGGTGATTGGTCTTTGCGGTACTGTGTGCAATTGCCGCCGACCCAACACCGGCCTCGTTGGAGAATGCCGCCCGCTGAAACCCAACGATCAACACCCCTACAACACCACCTTTAAGGGCACTAGGACTAAAAGCTCCTTCTACAATAGCCGCAAATGCCGGCCCAATATTTTCTATATTAATAATGATTACTGTCAAGGCAGCAAGAATATAGATAGAAGCCATGACAGGCACTACCCTACCGGTAACATTGGCAATACTATTAATTCCCCCAATAATAACCACTCCTACAAGCACAGCTGTAATCACCCCAAACCAAAATCCATTTCCCTGCAAGGCCGGAAACTGTCCTGAAAGTTGTTCAAAGGATTGATTGGCCTGGAACATATTACCTCCTCCAAAGGAGGCCCCTACTGCCAAAACAGCAAATAGTCCGGCAAGCACTTTCCCCAAACCTTTTAAATTTCTTTTTTCCAAACCATATCGAAGATAGTTCATAGGTCCACCAAACACTCTCCCATCTGGAAGTATGTTCCTATATTTAACTCCCAAGGTACATTCCACAAACTTGGAGGACATCCCCAACAGACCGCAAACAATCATCCAAAAGGTAGCTCCCGCCCCCCCCAAAGACACAGCTACCCCGACACCTGCTATATTTCCTAGACCTACCGTTCCGGAAACAGCCGTTGCCAAGGCCTGAAAATGCGTTACTTGCCCAGGCGCATCAGGGTCATCATATTTTCCTCTTGCCAGATCAATGGAATGCCTGAAGCCTCGTAAATTAATAAAGCCCATCCTAAGGGTAAAGAAAACAGCTCCTACTACCAACCAAATTACAATAAAAGGTATGGCTTTTTGTTGTGGATCTCCATTGGGGTGTACAATTATCACCGGCTCATCATATTTAATCTGAGCAAGGACATGAGCCCCTTGTTCGATGACATGTTCCGGGTTTTCCCAATTATATATTACTCCCCCTTCCTTTACCAAATACTTCAACTCACCGTTGACAGGTGCTAAAATTATTTCTGTATCCCCGTTATTTTTGGAAATTACGGCAATCTCTTCTCCTTTTTTCACCTTTTGCCCTTCTGGCCTTAACCATTCCTTTAAGGTAAATTTATCTTGTACATCTGGGGACCATCCGGGTATTTCCACACGTTTTACATCTGCATATATAACCGGATCATACACCCCAATTGCGGCAAATGGGTCCCAAAACAAAACAGACCCCAAGGCACTTACTGCTGGGGTCATAACTCCGTTGAAAAATTCTGTGATGGCCTCGGCGGGCACTTTGTATTCCTTGGTAATATTTAATCCTTTGGAATCCGTTATGGTGACCGTATAAGGTAAGCCTTCTACCAATCCCGTAGATTGACTGGAGGACAACGGAGTGCTTTGATTACTCCATTTATATTGATATGGAGGGGTCCCGCCGTCTACTTCTACCCTTATGACCCCATCATTGATTCTGTTGGAAGGATTTAAAACAGTTTCCTTAACAACAAGTTCTTGGGAAAAGACAGTAAAAGAGATTAGTAAAAAAATGGAAGAGATAATATTCTTCATAGAAGTATAAATGTTTATGTTTTTTGTTGGTTCGACATAAAATATCGGGCAAGATCATAAAAATATTCTATGGAATCAAATATTATTGTTGAAAGATACTCAAACTATATGGAACATTTCATTTAATTTTTTAATCTGTTCCGGCCTTCCCAGTACAATCACCTTACCTTGTGGCTGCAGTTTTAAATCCGCTTCTGGGTTAATAATATAATTACCATTAGGCTCTATATATCCAATTATAGTACAACCGGTTTTCCTTCTTAGATCCAGATCGCGCAGGGAGTGATTGTCTACTTTGGTCATAAAAGTTTCTATGGTAACTTCCTCTAAATTAGTGGTGTGTTCCCCTTCGGTAGAAAGTTTGTCCATAAAAGTTATTAGATCGGGCATTACCACTAAAGAAGCCATATGGTCGCCGCCAATTTTATCGGGCATGATAACCTTATTTGCTCCGGCAAGTTTAAGTTTTTTTTGGGAAGTTACCTGTGAGGCCCTACTAATTATGAACAAATTTTTATTTAATTGTTTGGCCGATAGCACCACAAAAAGATTAGCGGCATCATCCGGCATAGTCGCAATAAGGTATTGTGCATTCTCAATACCGGCCTGGGCCAGCACCTCGTCCTCATTGGCATCCCCTTCCACAAATAGAATGTCGTCCTCATATTTCTCAACAACCTCCTTATCCCTTTCCACCACTACAAAAGGCCTATTATAAGCCTTTAACCTTTTGGCTGCCTGATTGCCATTACGCCCAAATCCACAAATGATAATATGATTATTTAAACTTCTTATTTTATTTTTCACCTTTTTTTTCTTTAGAAGTTGAAGAGAATTTCTACTCAGAACATATTCTGTAATCACCGAAATGGCAAACGCAAATATAAATACACTGGTAATAATAAGGAACACGGTAAAAACTTTCGCCTGTGGATCCAGCGGTCGCACTTCGGAAAAGCCAACCGTAGTGACCGTAATGATGGTCATATAAAACGCATCTACCCAAGAATAATCAGACAAGAACCTATAGCCAAACACCCCAAATAACATAACCACTGCCAATAGGGCAAGTGCTAAATATATTCTGGAACGAGAAAGTTTAGCCATAGTTAAAGATCAAAAACAGAGGTCCTTTTGGTATAAACCAAATCTTTTATCCTTAACCAAAAGGCCATAAATAGGTAGAGGGCAAAACCAAACCCCAAGGTAACAAAGGTGAGATAGATAAAAGTAGTCCTAACTACCCTGGTCCTAATCCCCAGACGCTCTGCTATACGCCTACATACCTCGAAACCTCTCTTTTGGAAATAGTACAATAGCTTATAAAAAATATTCATGCCTTAAAATTAGGATTTTCTATTTAATAATTGATGGCCCACAGCACAATGCAGGCATTTATTTTGGGTGCAATATCCATTATGTAGCTGTAGTACCGCCTGCCCCTCCATGGCCGATGGAAATTGTAGCCCAAGTTCACCATATTTTGAAATAATATTATTCCTTTCAGCAGGGATACCCTCCACAATTTGCAGAAGCTCTTCCGCAATATCACTACCTATATATTTGGCGTAACACATTTTGATGGGCAAAATAGTATTTAGAACCAATAAATGCACAAAATTCTTGGAAAGTTTACTAGGTTGCTTCCTTGAGATTTTACCAAATGTAAAGTGATTATCCCAATACGGGCTAGCTGTAACATTGAAAAGTTCATATAATTCCGTTAGGCTACTGGCCCCAACCGTCTTACTGAACAAATTTTGATGCCGGGAATAAAGGTTCGCCAATTGCGAAAGCCTAATGGTTGGAAAGTTAGAAGGTCGCAGTTTAAAAAATTCCACCTTGTGCACTGTCTTTCCAGAAATATTGAACTTGGCCTTAAGAAAGTTATATTCCTTTATTAAGCGCTCTTGATAGTGGTCCCCCACAATCTCTTGAGACAAACAACCGGCCAAACCAAACAATACACTTTCCATTTGTATGGTATTGGCCTGTATTTTCCTAACCATGGAGAAGTCCAAAGCGCGGGCAATTTCAAAAAAAGACTCTCCATTGATTTTGAGTCCAAAATTTTTGCACAACATGATAAAGAATACCTGCTCCCAATCATTATTGGTATCCTTCAGGAGTTTTAGGACCAAACTGGATTTTTGTTCCAAGCGCTCAAAATAAAGGCGCTCCAACCATTTCTTTAAAATAAAATCATCAACCTCTGTAATTGCCTCACCACAATTAATAAAAGTCTCCTCTTTGCGATGGAACAATTTTTGGTACTCCTTTAAAATTGATGGGGAAATATACTCTTTGAGGACCAAGGTAGGAATGCTGGAATTATCACTCCTAAAGACATCCAGATCATCTTCCCATACAACATGCAAAATAACATTATTGTAATTGGGATCCCTTTCATGATGGTGGGCATACCAGTCAGAAGACCTAAGATGCATTTCTACCGTACCGGCCCATAATTGTCCATTTATTCGTACTCTAGCATTAAAAAAATCGGG
>JBFHGV010000078.1:0-8936 GCA_041582955.1 Arenibacter sp. | reverse complement strand
GCTAACCACTAATAAACATTTAAAATTATGAAAAAAAATTTCAACCAACCGAGGTTGGGATCAACTTTGTTGAAATTCGACTTAAAAATGAAACTGACCCTGCTATTATTGTTGACTGCCCTATTGGGTCTGCATGCCAATGACAGCTATGCCCAAAAGGCCAAAGTTTCTTTGGATGTCCAAAATGCTGCCGTGCAGAAGGTAATAGATAACATTGAATCGACTACAAAATTCAATTTTGTATATAATACCAAACACGTTGATCTTCAGCGAAAAGTATCATTAAAATTTAATCAAGAACAGATTGATAAGGTTCTTGAGCAGTTGTTTAGTAATACTAGTACTAAATACAAAGTCAAGGGTACCCAGGTTATTTTATGGAAGGGTAATGTTCAAAAAGTAGCCGAGGAACCAACTCCAAAAGCTGTTGAGGTTGAACCATTGGTGGTTCAGTCAATAATTACGGGGATGATAGCGGATAGTGACGGTACTCCTTTGCCTGGTGCCAATATTCTTGAAAAAGGTACTACAAATGGTACACAGGCCGATTTTGACGGTAATTTTTCCATTACGGTTTCCAGTGAAAACAGTACTCTTATAATTTCATATATCGGCTTTGCCACCAAAGAGGTAAGTGTTAAGGGACAAACCAATGTTTCAGTAATCTTGGAGGAGAGCGCTGTAGGGATGGATGAAGTTGTAGTGGTGGGGTTTGGAACACAAAAAAAAATTAACCTTACTGGCTCTGTAGCAACAGTTGATGGGGAAACCCTCGTAAAAAGGCCTGTAACCAATGCAGCATCAATGCTTCAAGGGCAGGTAGCCGGATTAAGGATTGTGCAGAATAGTGGAGAGCCTGGAAATGAAGGACTATCCATACGGGTAAGAGGGCAAGGTACTTTTAGTGGTGCCGGTTCCAATCCTTTGGTTTTAATAGATGGGGTAGACGGAAACCTTAGTGATTTAGACCCAAACGATATTGAAAATATTTCTGTTCTTAAAGATGCCGCATCAGCATCCATTTATGGTTCTAGAGCGGCAAATGGGGTTATCCTTGTAACTACTAAATCTGGAAAATCCGGATCGTTTACAGTAGAATATAATCTTAATACTGCTATACATACGCCTACAAAACTTTTCGACATTATTAGCAACTCTGCAGAATATATGGAATTATGGAACGAAGCAAAAAACAATACCGGAATTACGACAGGGTTATATCCACAATCCGAAATAGATTTATATCGGAATGCTACGGACCGTACATTATATCCAAATGCCAATTGGTTGGATATCATGTTCAACCCGGCCTTTGTCCAATCACACAATATTGGTATAAGCGGCGGGAAAGAGGAAACTCATTACAAATTATCCGTTGGCTATGTGGATCAGCCAGGTGTAATGAAAGGTTTTGATTATAAGAGGTTCAATGCACGTTTAAATTTGGGTTCCCGAATCAATAGCTCAATTAAGATCGGGGCCAATATTGCCTTAAAAAAAGGGGACTTATCCAGACCAAGACAAGGATCCAGTGATATGTTCCTGTCTACCATGTCCCAGGCCCCGACATATATGCCAAAGTTACCAGATGGAACGTATTCATACAAGGCGTATGATTTTGAATCCAATAATAAAAATCCTTTGGCCATTGTAGAGAATGAGGTGTTGAGATCAATAGTGGATTACTCTGTTAATGTACAAGGTTGGGCGGATGTTAACTTTACCAAAACCCTTAATTGGTATTCCAAAGTTGCAATTGTAGGGGATTTTGAAAAATGGAAGGATTGGAGACCTTCGGTACCTCTTTATAATTATCGTACCGGGGAATATGCGACCGATTTGGACGTAGGGGGTAGAGGCTTAGAGGTGAATAATGGTCAGAACATTTTCACGAATGTCTTTTCGTATCTGAAATTTGAAGATAAGATTGGTGAAGCGCATAACCTAACAGCACAAGTAGGCTATAGTGAGGAATCCAACAAAGAGGAATACCTCCGTGGATATAGACGGGATTTTGCCGGGAATAATCTTACAGAATTGGATGCCGGTAGCCCAGCGGTACAAAATGCCTATGGTTCTACATATGAATGGGCCCTGCGTTCTTTCTTTGGGCGTCTAGGATATAATTTTAATGATAGGTATTTAGTAGAATTCAATATGAGATATGATGGCACTTCAAGATTACATGAAGATCATCGTTGGGGAGCATTTCCTTCTGTTTCCGCTGGATGGAGGGTAACCGAGGAATCGTTTATGAAAAACGGTTCATGGGAATGGCTCAATAGTTTGAAAATCAGAGGCTCTTATGGGGAATTGGGGAATCAGAATATTGGAAACTATCCTTATCAGAACATCCTTGGCCTTACGGGAAATTATTCCTTTGATAACGCCAATCTGTCATCCGGGGCAGCACAAATAGCATTATCCAATCAAGATATTACCTGGGAAACTACTAAAATTACAGATATCGGGATGGACATATCAGCATTCAATGGTCTGTCTCTTACGGTTGACTGGTATAGAAAGACTACATCGGACATTTTGAGAGGTTCCCAAGTTACTGGCCTTGTAGGATTGAATGCCCCAACAGTAAATAATGGTACTATGCAGAATACGGGATTGGAATTTAATTTGCAGTACAATAACCTAGTTAGATCAGGTACATTCGAAGGACTTTCATATAATGCCGGAATTACATTTGATCGTTTCAGAAATAAACTTACCGAATTTGGAGAACGTGAAATAGGAGGGTCGACTATTAAAGAGGAGGGACGCCCATGGGATACCTTCTATATGTTGGAATGGACCGGAATCTTTCAAACACAGGCAGAAGTGGATGCTGCTCCCAAACAGTTTAATGATAATACGGAACCGGGAGACCTTATTTTTAAAGATCAGAATGGGGACAATGTTATAAATGATGACGACCGTACCTATATGGACGGACAATATCCAGATTTTGAATATGCCATGAACTTTAATGCCAATTGGAAAAATTTTGATATTTCCCTATTTTTTCAAGGAGTGGAGGGCAGAAATATTTATGTAGGTGACTGGGGAACTATACCTTTTGTTCAGGGATCCCCACCAACTACCAATTGGAGAGATAGATGGACACCGGACAACCCTTCAACTTCTATGCCTAAAATTTACTGGGGGTTTAGTGCTCCGGCAAAGGTTAGACGTACCTCTAGTTATTTTCTTCAAGATGCCTCTTATTTGAGATTAAAGAATATTTCATTAGGGTATAATTTACCAAGCTCAATATTAGAGCACATAAGTCTCAAGAAATTCAGAATTTATATTTCTGGAGATAACCTTCTGACTTTTACCAATTATCCGGGTCTTGATCCCGAAAGAGGGGGAAGCGGTCGTTTTGTAAACTACCCTCAGAATAAAATATACTCTCTAGGTCTCAACGTTCAATTTTAAAAATAAAAATATGAAAAGATATATTCTACACTCATTATTGGGCATAATTTGCATTATTTTGGGAGGGTGTGAAAAAGACGCCCTGAATACGAATCCTTTGGATAAATTATCAAGCGCTGAGTTTTGGAAATCCAAACAGGATTTTGATATGGCCCTTACGGCTATTTATGGAGAGTTACAGAATCAGATGTTCTCCGTAGGGGCTCCAAACTGGGATGTGCTTACCGATAACGGGTACGGGCAGCATAATTATTGGGGAAGCCAGGCCATTGTACAAGGCGATATTTCCCCATCTACTGGGGGATACATTTTAGATATGTACACAAATAGTTATAAAGGTATTGCCCGGATTAATATCTTCTTGGAACAGTTAAATAATTTTGAAGGTGACGGAATAGATACGGAAACTAAATTAAAGTATGAAGGTGAAGCCTTGTTCATGCGAGGTTTTTATTATTTTCAACTGTATTCCAGCTACGGTTCGGTTCCAATTGTTACAGAAGTACTAAAGTTGGATAATCAAATACAACCTAAGTCTACTGCGTCCGAGGTTTTGGCCAGATCATTGGCCGATCTTGATGTTGCCATAGCGAATTTACCTGACGAGTTATTCGCCGACAATGGTGGGCATGCGGTGCAGTCATCGGCGCAAGCCTTAAAATTACGGGTATTGATGTTTGCGGCATATGGGGATACAGGAGTTCCTGATACAGGAATCTTAACCCAGGCAAGGGACTTGGCATTGGAAATTATGGCTACTGGATATGATTTAAGCCCTAATTTTGAAGATGTTTTTAAAGATGGTTCCCAAGAGGGAAATTTGGAAATTATCTATTCCATAAAATTTTTGGCACCTGACAATGCTACTCCCATGGACCAATGGTACGGAGACTGGATTGTTGTCAGTCCCCTGCAGAATCTAGTGGATGCATTCGATCCCCTAGATCCAAGACTTGAAATGACAATTTTCCAGGATGAGGTAAACTTTAATGGTAATATACACAATCCTTCCAATGGCCTGCCTACTGGTTATGGAGTTAAAAAATTTCTTAGCCCTGGACTAATGCCTTATGGATATTCGACCCAAAGTCAACAAGATTGGGTATTATTAAGATATGCGGATGTGTTGCTGATGTACGCTGAAGCTCAAAATGAACTTGTAGGGCCAGACCAATCTGTTTACGATGCAATACATGAAATTCGGGACCGTGTAAGTATGGCCGATTTACCTGCAGAACTATCCAAGGAAGAAATGCGTGCCGCAATTCGTCTTGAACGAAGAATCGAGATGGCTTTTGAGGGACTAAGATATTATGATCTTAAACGTTGGAGGATTGCTGATGAAGTATTGAACAATGTAACCGATGGTGTACTCGATTATACTTTTGACGAACGATTCTATCAATGGCCCATACCACAATCCGAAATAGATAAAAGTCAGGGCATCCTGGAGCAAAATCAAGATTACTAAATTAAAAGCATATTAATAATTTAGGAATGTTTTAAAACCTTGCCTATTTGAACAACGATTAAAAACCTGGGGACTATTTGGTTCCTAGGTTTTTTGGTCGTTTGTATTTATTGGTCTTGGGGCTGATGTCTAGATCCCTTAATCAAATGTTTTTATGTTTATAAATAGCACATTTTTAATCGATTAAAGCAGTTTCAACAATTCTGCCAATAGATTGTGAAATGCCTTGGCGTAATTATTGAATCCTACAATGGTTATCGGGACATAATCGAAGATTTTCAAGAGAATAAAAAAGAAAACTTATAAATGAAAAATAACAGATACCGATATCAATTCACTGTGATTTGGATCTCCCGAAAAAGTAGATTTTGGGAGCGGGTCCAAAGTAAAAAAATGTAAGAAATAGACTTTACTGTGAACCCATACAATATAAGGTAACATGAAAATGAGGCACAAATAATCATATATCCAAAAAATGGAAATCCGACTGGTTTCCCAAGCAAACTGTAATTTTAATTTTCTCCGTTATAAAAGTTGGGTTATTCCGGATACATTAACTCCATGATTTTAAATTTATGGAAGTAATTAAATTTGTACATCGGAGAATTATTAATGGGTTAGGTTAATTACTAAACAAGTCAACAATAATAGGGAATAAAACTTTAGAGACACGGCTATGGTATTGGTAAGTAGGAGTAGATGGAATTTAAAAAAATATCTTGTTCCAAGCAAAGCATGGCTATCCTATCTAAAAGGTTAGATTTGCCCTTTTGAAATGAGTAATCACAAATCTATAAAAAATGAAATTATTACGTTACACCTATTTTGTTATGTTCGTTGGGATGGTCCTATTCCCATCCATTTCTTTATTAGCCCAGAAAGCGGAAGTTTCCAGTCTTTGGTACGATCAGCCGGCCAAATCATGGATGAAGGAAGCTTTGCCCATTGGTAATGGGTATATGGGAGCTATGATCTTTGGAGGGGTAATGGAAGAGCACATCCAGTTCAATGAGGAAACCCTTTGGAGCGGAGGAAAAGGGGAATGGGAGAGCTATAATGGGGGCAATAGGGAAAACGCCCATAAGTACCTGTCTGAAGTTAGAAAGCTGCTTGATGAGGGCAGGTATCAAGAAGCCCATCAACTGGCCAACAAGGAACTTACCGGTATCATTAAAGGACATAATGGTGAAGATGGCTGGGGAGGTTTTGGGGCCTACCAACCATTTGGGGATATTTTCGTAAGACCCTCTCATGAAGGGACAGTCGATGATTATATTAGGACATTGGATATTTCCAAAGCGGTATCTACCATTTCGTATAACGTAAAAGGAGTGAAACATAAACGGGAGTACTTTGCGAGCTACCCCCATCGTGCCCTGGTTTTCCAATTTGAAAATGATAGTCAGAGCGGAATGGACTACAACATTCGGCAAACATCGGTCCATAAAAACGTTACGGTTTATATGGAAGGTGACGAACTTGTTATGTCCGGTAGTTTGGAGAATAATGGGATGGGCTTTGAAAGCCGGATGTTGATAGAGTCCGATGGCAAAAGACCAATTTTTGTGAATGGGGAATTAGTGATAAAATCGGCAAATAAAATAACCTTATATCTGACTGGTGCAACGGATTATAAAAATGATTATCCCAATTATAATGGGCGGGATTATAAGGGACTGAACAAGAACACGATCGCCTCCATAAAACAGAAGGATTATGGCTCGCTTTTATCGGAACATATAGCGGATTATACCAACTTGTTTTCCCGGGTAGATTTTGTATTGAAATCTGTGGATCAAAGCCACATCCCCACCGATGAAAGATTAAAGGCATATGCTTCGGGTAAAGCGGACCCCGCCTTGGAAGCGCTTTATTTTCAATATGGACGTTACCTTCTCATCAGCAGCTCCAGACCGGGTACAATGCCGGCCAACTTGCAGGGCAAATGGAATAATATGCAAAATCCGCCTTGGGCCAGTGATTACCATGCAAATATCAATATACAAATGATCTATTGGCCAGCGGAAATCACCAATTTATCCGAAAGCCATGAGCCGTTGATCGATTATATCGATAAATTAAGGTCTCCCGGAAGGAAATCGGCAAAGGATTTTTTCAATGCCAGGGGATGGATAGTAAATACGATGAACAATCCATTTGGGTATACAGCTCCCGGATGGGATTTTCCATGGGGCTTTTTCCCTGGCGGGGCTGCATGGTACGGACGCCATGTTTGGGAGCACTATGAATTTTCGGGAGATCTTTCCTACCTAGAGGAAAAGGGATATCCAATAATGAAAGAAGCTGCGTTATTTTGGTTGGATTATCTTACCCCGGATTCAGAGGGGCATCTGGTATCTTCCCCCTCTTATTCCCCGGAACACGGTGGCATCTCCACAGGGGCATATATGGATATAGAAATTGCCTGGGATATCTTTACCAATTGCATTAAGGCCAGTGAAGCTTTGGGCCAGGACATGGCTTTTAAAGAACAATTGGTAAGAGCAAAAGCAAGATTGTTGCCCTTGAAAATCGGGAAGTGGGGCCAGTTGCAGGAATGGAAGGAGGATTTGGACGACCCTGATAACAAGCATAGGCACGTTTCCCACTTATATGCCTTATATCCAGGGAATCAGATAAATACATCTCAGACCCCGGATTTGATCGATGCCGCAAGGGTTTCCCTAAATGCAAGGGGCGATGAGGGCCCGGGATGGTCTTTGGGCTGGAAAATAAATTTTTGGGCCCGTTTATTGGATGGGGATCGTTCTTATAAGTTGTTAAGAAGGGCTTTGCAACTTGTACATGATGATGGAGTGAATATGATGGACGGGGGAGGAGTCTATACCAATTTACTGTCCACTCACCCTCCATTTCAATTGGATGGCAATATGGGAGCAACCGCAGGTATGGCCGAAATGCTTTTACAGAGTCATACCGGGGCCATAGAATTATTGCCCGCCTTACCAAAAGCTTGGCCAACCGGAAGTGTTAACGGACTTAAGGCTAGGGGGAATATAACTGTAGATATATATTGGGAAAATGGGAAATTACTATATGCCAACATAATTTCACCTATGAGTCAAGAAATCACTGTTTTATATGGTGGTATGAAAAAAATTATATCAGTAAAAGAAAACGAAATTTACAAGTTTGTTGTGGACAATCCCGAATAAAGAATAAAGCTGTGTGGTATTGATGCAAAAAGAACCCTGGGAAATCAACGTTTCTTTTTTAAACATTCAATATCGGCAACAATTTAATTGTAAAGGACCTTAATAACAAATCACAATTTCATGCCAAAGGCTTAATTATTTTTTATAATATTTATACACCACATAAATTTTAAATAAACCAAATGAAAGTATTCAAGAAACCATCGGGCATTGCCTTAACAGTACTTCTTTTAGTTTTTTCCCAAGGAGTTTTTTCCCAGACCCAAGTAAAAGGCCGGCCCAATGTCATTGTAATCATGACCGATGATCAGGGATCCATAGACCTCAACAGTTACGGGGCTACCGATCTGCATACCCCAAATATGGACAGATTGGCGAAGGAGGGGGTAAGGTTCACCCAATTTTATGCGGGAGCACCCGTTTGTTCCCCGTCACGTGCTGCCCTAATGACGGGGAAGACCAATTTAAGGGCAGGTCTTGAAGGCAATGTCCCAATACCGGAACGTGCGGAAAAGAGTGGGGAACATGGTCTGCCAACCGAGCAGATTACCATGGCCGAGATGCTCAAGCCCAATGGCTACTATACCGCCCTCATCGGTAAATGGCACCTTGGCCACAGGGAACAGAACTTGCCCAACGGACAGGGATTTGATTATTTTTTCGGGCATCAGCGGGGCTGTATCGATAATTATTCCCACACCTTTTATTGGGACGGCCCCAACAAGCACGACCTATATAGAAATTCGGAAGAGGTGTATTACAACGGTCAACATTTTTCCGATCTGATGGTGGAAGAAATAAAACAGGTCATTAACCATAGACAGGAGAAGCCATTTTTTATTTATTGGGCGTTCAAT
>JBFHGV010000077.1:0-8949 GCA_041582955.1 Arenibacter sp. | reverse complement strand
TCAAATATCATACATTCAAGAACATATGATAAGTAGTTCCCTTGAGGGCATGGCAGAAGAATTGGAATTGCACCCTGAGAAGGAACCGCATTATTTCCAAACATTGTATCTGGATGACTGGCCACGAAAATTGGCACGGATTGTTAAGCCTGTTTGTAACTGGCCAAAATTGGCTCAAAATTGGGTTGGCGAACCAATATCCCATATGAGTGTACAGATCGGCTACCCCAATACAAGCGGAGATATTATGTGGACAGGTTCTATACCACCATTTTTAGCGACGGATAATCCTGATAGGACATGGGAATGTGCCGTTACCCAAAAGTTGGAGGAACATGTGGAAAACAAACCTGATGGGTGGAAAGCTGATTTGACCTACGTGAAACGTAAAGTAAGTATGCTGGAACCGCCCGATCCGTTTGAATTTCCAAATACAAGGGTTCAGATTGAAGATAACGAGATAGATCTTGACCCAGGCGAAAATGGTTCTTTGAGCAATGACATCATTTTGGAGGTAAGAGCCGACGAAGCCGGTAGGGTGAAAGTGGGGCCTATTAACCTGAATGTTTTTTTAGAGAATGCACAACAATTTGTTGAAGTAACCTTTCAGGCAACGGATGAGGACGGAGAGGAAATTAAAGATGCCAGTGGTAATGTCAGATTTGATCCTGTGAAGTTCAGATTCGATTTTGAGACCCAGCAGGAAGGCAAATACTGGTCGGTCTTTACCTCGGACAAGTCAGTTCATTCATATTATAAGTACCAAGTAAGAGTGGTGGTTCAAGGAAGTATCTTCACCAAAGGCATGGAATGGACCGGACCTTGGAAAAGGAGTGCTGGAAGTGGACCTTTAATTGTATCGGTGCCAACGCCAGAAGATGAAGGAGTAGTAGTAGCCAGAACTTATATAATTCCGGAAAGATTGGAGCCAGAGGCAGATTACAGACCTCCTGTTTCATTCCCTCCCACAAGATCTATAACCGAAAAAGAGCCTGTACTGGAACTACAATCCAATGGGATGTTCTCAGTTGGTGCAATTAGAAGGGTACCCAGAAGCAGAAGTAAACGCTCATCTGTTATGCCACCACAATAGAAGGTGAATTTACTGTAGTTTATAAATAACAAAAATTATTTGCTGGGATTGGTGTCTAATCAGATACCGATTCCAGCAATAAATAATAGGTAAAAAATGTTATTCAATATCAAACAAAATAAGAGAAAAGCAGAGGTTGTTAGGTCCTTGGGCTTGGGAAAGGTATATCCTTTTTCTTTCTCGTTTGATAAGGATGGCTCATCATGCAAATTGGATATAATTGTACAAGACTCTCAATTGGATATTACTGGTGACAATATAATAATGGCCAAGATGGTCATCAAGTTTCTTTTTAAAGAATCACGTAAAGTCAAATTACCTTTTATTCAATCTGGGAAGATGTCAATTCTTGATTCCCATGGTTTAATTGCCGAAAGGGAAGTAAGTGGTTTGTTGAACACCATACAGTTTAATTTGTCTCCCAATAAGGATTTAATCCAAAAATTCAGTAACCCGAATGACGTTCGCAATGAGGATCTTATTTTTTCCTATGAATTTCGATGTTATGATGTATGGGAAAAGAAAAGTGTTGATTTTTCAGCAGAAGTACCATTTTTTTTTAAAATTAAACAGGTTTTGGATAAAGCTACTCAGTACTACTTTATAGGAAATGAAGAAACACGACTTTTAAGGTTTACTCCAAAAAACTTAATGAATAATAAAAAGGCCAATTCTTATGAGCAGATTATTTTGTGCCAAGACTTAACAAGACCCACAAAAGATAAGCTTAACTTAGCCAGTAATATATCCAATTCATTAGTTTCGAGTTCGTTGGTTAGGCCGAATTTCAACCGACCGATATTTTCAATTCTGCCCTATTTTGATACAAGCCTTCTTACATTGCTACCCAAAGTGGATAGCAAGAATGATAATTATTGGGTAGATTATGTACAGAAAGACCTCTATTGGGTAAAACCGGACCTTGAATTACTGTTACCCAACAATGGTATGTCATTTGAATCGGCACCATTTCAATTCACCATTAATAATATTGGCATTTTGGCTGATGGGTCTCCCGCACTGGAAGCAGATGTAGTATTGACCATTAGACAATTTTTAAATAAAACTTGGGTCGCAACCTTAGGGGAAAAGACGAAAACCCGATTGATCAACATTTTAAACCCTTTATATCGTATTCAACTACCTTACTTGGATTCAAAGGGGAACCAAAAGCAAACCTATTTGGAGGCCTCCACTGTTGAGACGGACAAGGAACATATCAAACTTAAATTTTCTGTTTCCAATGACTGGGTGAGATTACTATACGGAGCTTTGTCAACACCTTCATTGCCACCATCATCAAGACCAACTTTGATTTTAAGCTATTATTTCCATGCAATGCAAAGAAAAAGAGACAATGTTTCTTATTTGGTAAGTGGTCTGCAATTAGGTAGTTCCGTGCAATTGGCTACTATAAACAATTTGAACAACAGCCATAAAAGATTTGCGTCATCAAAGGATGGCAGTTCAAAAAGAGCTATTCGCAGTTTGCCGAAACCATCTCTTGCTATGGCAAATAGCAATGCAGTACTTACCGCTCATATCCCTTCATTGGTGGCTGTTTCCAATATAAATTGGAACTCTGCAGCAATTGATCGCTTAAGAAAGAAAGAATATGTGAGACAATCAATTAATTTATCCCATAAATTGGATTTAACTGTTCAATGTAGCTCCTATGGCGATTATTTTGCAGAACTTAAAAACGATAGTAAGGTAGCTATTGGTTGTAGCGAGCCCATGCGATTAGGTGTTATCAAAACCACGCTCTATAGGAAAATAATTGAGTTGGATCATGCCAAGTATGAGGTTTACAAATCACAGGTCATGCCACAAATGTTTGTGGTTGTGCCTAAGAGCTATGTAATAGCTAGAAGATTGGAGGCTCCAGAGAAATTTGCACCTGAACTATTTTTACATGGGGTGGTGGATATAGAAAATTTAGCTGACAGTCGTTGCGTAGTTGATTTAAAATTACAGCCCAATATAACCTATTATGAAAGAATAGAACTAGAAAGGGGGTTAATGAACTTTACCGCATATCCTGTGCAGATAACCTATATCACGGAGTTGGTCGGGGAAGAATCGATTAAATGGAACCTATCCAATTCTGTAATTGAAAAAGCAAATACCTTCACCTTCGAACATTCGATCCATGCAACCTTGGAAACCAACATTATGGATGCTCAACTATGCAAATCCATGCTTGAGCGTGGTGGTATTACAGGAATTTACAAAAAGCAACTAGATGCTGAGGAAGAATTTATTACACAGATGGTCGTTACCTTAGATTCAATCGCCCAACCCTGGTCAGGTGAGGGTATAAGAATTGAGGACATTGCAGGAGCTCTTCACCTAACTAATGAGTTGGAAAGTATCGTTCATGTTGATCGATTGGCAAAAGTTAACCAAGGGGCAGAAGAGGAAATACCGGTACAGCAAAATGTGGCTCCGGGTGAAACATTCATTTTAGAGCATGACTTTGACCACGGTGAATATATGCCAATATTTTCTATACAAACTGATCAACAGGCGTTATCGGAAAACTACGCCTACATAGAGGATTTATTTCAGCAAATAATATGTTTTGATCTGTTCAGTAGTAAGGAAAACGGGGACTTATTGGAAGTCAATGTGGGCATCCAAGACCAACCACCTTATACAAAACTCGATTTCACAGACGGGTCAAAAGAACAAGAATCTGTTTTGCTAATACCAATTAGCGAGATTGTTTCAAGTATTCTCTTCGGTTACTTTATAAAATATAGGGCACCTAACGGAACTATTTATGAGTCCGGCTGGCTACATCACGATTTTAGTACACTGGGAAATATAATTAATATAACAAGTAATAAAATAACTTAATAATAAATATTATGGCACGAGCAATTTCATTACACATCGGATTAAACGAAGTTGACCCAGCAGTATACGGGTCCAAACTTCCACTTTCGGGTTGCGTAAACGACGCAATCGATTTATCAAAAATAGCTGAAAAACAAGGGTATATACCCACTATTCTTTTGAATAATCAAGCTACAGCGGCTAACATTATCGAGCAGATAAGTCAAAACGCCCAAACCTTACAAAACGGAGATATCTTTTTACTGACATACTCTGGTCATGGGTCGTCCATACCGGATTCAACAGGGGATGAAGCAGATGGTCAAGATGAATCTTGGGTTTTTTATGATAGGCAATTTTTAGATGATGAACTATACAATCTATGGCTCTGTTTTAATGAAGGGGTACGGGTTTTTGTTTTATCTGATAGCTGCAATAGTGGTACAATGCTTAAGAGCATTATTCAAAGTCAGAAGTTTAAAAAATCAAAATCTACTTTTAGTACGATCGTCAAGAATTTTGACAAAGACGTGCTTTCAATTGTTGACACTAAATCAGTCGTAAGCAAGAAAATAAAGCTAATGCCAGCAAGTATCAGTTATAAAAACTATACCGAAAATTTAGATCATTATAGAGAAATACAGAATATGTTCAGAGGTGTTAAATCTCAGGAACCTGTTGCGTCTATTATACTTATATCGGGCTGTCAAGATGATGAATTCAGTTATGATTACGGCACTAATGGTTTGTTTACCAGTAAGGTGAAAGAAACTTGGAATAGCGGGGACTTCGGATGAACACATAATAGGTTTCACAGCGATATAGCCCAAAAGGTAACATCGAACCAAGCAGACCAAAATCCGAACTTTATGACACTGGGAAAGAACATTTCCATTTTTTCCCAAAACAAACCTTTTATTGTGAATGCTCCTGGTTGGCCAATTACAATCACCAGTGGGGGAACCGGTACTACAACAGGTAGCTCCACTACCGTTGGTACATCAGGAACAACCACTACGCCTCAGAATCCTTCGGTCAATCCGCCCGCGAGTTGGAATATCAATGATGGTCAACCAGTAATTGATGTTGTAAAAGGAAGCAATAATTATTACTATATTGAAATAGTAAATAACGAGCAATTGTTTGATTATACGTACTGGAGTGACAATGGAACGGCCCAGAACAGTTTCTTTTCCTGGAATGATAACAGCGTTAGCAATAGGTTAACAAGTAGCCGGTTTACTATACCAGTTCATGCTTGGAATCAATTGAAGAATTCAGAGGGATTATATATAAGAATAGGAACAACATCCAGTAGCAATGAAACTGAATGGGAAAATCATATGGTCTCAGAAAGTGCTATGTCAGGGTCGGGTCAGCATGCACCTTTCATGCATTTGATCGGCGCTACCGTTGAAAGTGGTAATGGTAATAGTCCCAGTCCAGGAAATACAGGTTCCACTGACGGTGACAGCGATCAAGAAGGGTATATACAAATCTCTGATTCCGTGGGCCACCAAGGAGAGAATAAGTACAATGATGTTTTGTTGGTTCAAAGTAAATTAAACCGAGTTCCAATTTCAGAAGGTGGGCCAACAACACCTTTGGTAGAGGATGGGCTTTATGGTTCTAAAACGCGAAACGCAATTACACGTTTTCAAAGGGAACAAAATTTAACTTCATCGGGAAAAATTGAACCAGGGGATTCTACGTTTATTTTATTGACTTTAAAAAGTGGTTCGGTTCGAATCTACGCATAACCAATAGAAAATATACCCCTTAAGATGGATGTCTTGAGGGGTATCCCATGTGGCAAGAAGGCTTTAGTCCTACAAATGAAATACTGATTTGAAATAACTAAGGATGGGCTAGGCTCAATCATATTCTTGGTGTTGGTGCAAACTATTTGACGTTAGGTTTTAACTTGGAGACGGGATGAACATTATAAATTTATATGAAAAAGCTTCAGGTAGTTTTGGCTAATGAATTGGCCAAATTAAAACTAAATACAAAAGAGAAGGTATATGACTTCAATTCTGTTTTAACTTCTCTCCTTCATGAATACCCTATCTTGACTTGGGCGGATTAATGGACATCAAGAAAATGTTCGGCATTTAATCGTTTCACAGGAAAGGCAAAACTTATCTATTCCAAATTGACTTGTTTGGTATTTTATGTATGGGCAGCAGGAAAATGCTTAGCATTAGCAGCTTTTATACTATCGCCCCATTAATTTTATCCAACCCACATTGCTCAATAAACTGATTGGTGAATACAGGCATTGCAGGGCGTTCTAGCAATTCGTTTCGGGCATCAATCCACGACTGCACCGAGATGTTCCCATACATTTGTTTTACCCTTACTTCATTTAAATTAAAATTGATCTTACCCCAATGTAGGGTGTATGAAATTCCTTCTTGTTCTAATTTATTCCAAACGGTTTGGAAGAAATCCCTTGCTGGTTGGCCATCCGCACCGTCCATTTCCAATACACATGTATTGGGGAACTTGGTGAAGCCCAAAGTAGCCCTAGTGCCTTTTACGTACCGCAGCGAAAGTCCGCCTGGAAAAGGTTTCTGCTTATTTATTTCAACTATGAGTTCAACAGCTCTAGGGGAATCCTGTATGTCAATTGCCATTGCAGCACTTGCCACCTTACCTCTAAATTTGGTATAATTGAACATTTCCCTAATCGTTCCTACGCGAGGAGGTTCTGGTTTAAAAGCAAGTCCGAACATCAAGTTTACCATTGCCGGAATCAATAGACCGGATCCTGGTAACTTGTCCAGAACAGTAGAAATGATACCTAAAAGATCATCCCCATAGGTGAAATCGTTATTACGCTGTAAGGGAACGTGAGGCAATTGAAATGGCTTTTTGAACATGTATTTTACGAAGGCTCCCTTAGCAGGATTGTTTGGTTCAAATTCATGGATATTGAATAGTACCTCAAAATGGTACATATCTCCATTGAGTCCTGTTCCTGGCAGATTTAGACCAGTGAAATCCATTGTTTTCATGGCATTTTTTAGGGTATTGTCATATGCCAAAGGACCTTCACGGTGTTCTGTAAGCAAAAATTGTGGTTCTGTTTCTATCATGACACCATGAATGAAACCGAAACTGCCAAAACTGACAATGGCAGCATTGAACTGTGCATCATCTTGAACCAGATCCGCATCCAACCAATGCACAAACTCTTGGGAGGCCACAGGATAACTAGCCCTTTCGAGCCAAATGTGTTTGTTTGCACCAGTAATCAAATGTAGCCCTACTACGAAATCGGGAATTGCTCCTACCCGTATGGCGGCGCCATGAGTACCTGTGGAGAGGGCACCTGCAATGGTCTGGCCGTTGCTTGCTCCGGACGACTTTATAGACCTTTGCGGGCTTTTTGCCGACAATCTTGAATTGACTTCGTGGATAATGGCACCACATTGTAGAAAGTAAAGGTCTTCTGGTTGCTTTGCATAATGCGGGCTAGTATAATTTTGAGTAATTGGAAACGAAAAATTCAAACCTGCCGTGTCGATTAATCCTCCTTCTGTAACCCCAATTTTTGTAAATGACCAACCACTTCCTATGGCACGTAATTTAAAATTGTTGGTAATGGCATGGTTAATCAGCCATTGAAAATTTTTGGTGGTTGCCATATAACGTTCGCGATGTTTTTGACCCGGGGGATTCCATAGTTTAAAAGAAGTATTGGGAACAAGATTATGAGTGAAATTCTCATGCTTATTGGTCCATTTGTTTATGGGCAGTGGGTCTATTCCTAGAGGAGTCATAAGGGCTTGTTTTAATTATCCAAACTGGGTTCGGTAGGTTGTTGTGGTCGGGCACAACCATAGGTAACCGTTCTATGATTCGCAATTCCTAATGTCACGGCGCTAAAAAGGAAGTCGGTAATAGAGGTTTTTACAACCACCCAGGATAAGGCACCTTCCCGACACGGGCAGTCGTTGCCAGCTACCTCTGGATTGGCATCTATACGTTTTTGCTTTAAGCCCCAGAAATAGCTCCAACTGGATTCTTTTCGACATTCCAAATTCTCAACACTATCCTGATATGGACTTGCTTCAACACGGGTACTTACACAGGCGTTTTGAGCTAGAATCATCACCAGGAATAATGCTCTGAAAACCATTTTATAAGGTTTCATATACGTTGAGTTTTGTACTTGGGTACTTATAGTTCTTTTAAGTTAAATTATTTGTTTACATCTTTTGTAGGAATTGTATTATTGGTTGTTAAAAATGTATGGATGGTACTGTAAAATCTAGTGGGTAACCTTATAGGTTTCAGTTCTATAAAATTCAAGAGTTTTTCGTGGATTTTTAGAAAGGGATTCCTAGAAACTAAAGTTACTAAGTCTACTGAAGTTTTTTAAACCTTCGAAACTCTCAGATTGACTAAGGAGCCAGCTGTTTTAAGGAAATAAGGTCACTTTGTTCAGCCGCAGATCCATATAAGGGTATTAGCTGGGACCTATGTGTAATCATAAATAGGGCAAACTGGTACAAGAGTTTTGCCGATACTTATCCCATTACCCCAAAATCGGAGGCAGTGGATGGTTACACCAAAAGAACGTTCAGTTACTTCTCTAAACGCACCCTCTCAGATCGTTATAAAAATGGTTATCTGTAATTATTCCTTTGCATTTGAAACTGGAATAAAATGGACTTTCAAATCCGGTTGGGCCATAGTACTGTCCAATGGAAACATGGGTCTTTTAATACGTTTATAACCCAATCTATTAAGGTCTTGATCTACACCACCTGGGGTCAATGCCATAACCCAATCGCCACGCATATCGTACAGTTCTGGTACCAAGTAACCTATCTTGACAACAATGATATCCGTTTCTTTAGGATTCAATCCTAAATTGGTAAAGTCGCTTAAATAATGGTACGGCTTTCTTTTTTTGGTAACGATTACCTGTATACTTCCAATTTTAACAACGACCTCCACTTCTGCGTTCACATCACCGGCCTTGATAGCTTCAATGGTTCCTT
>JBFHGV010000076.1:0-8961 GCA_041582955.1 Arenibacter sp. | reverse complement strand
TCTTCCCCTTCTGGAAAGGTGCACACCTTAACGTTCATCCCCTGCTCCAATATAAGATCTATACCTCGTAAAGACGCCCGCAAACCGGCCGCATCACCATCAAACAAGACGGTTATATTCTTGGTAAGTCTGTTTATCAACCTAATTTGATCCGAGGTCAGGGCAGTTCCACTGGAGGCTACCACATTCTCTATACCCCTTTGATAGAACTGTATCACGTCGGTATAACCCTCCACCAAATAGCAATTATCTTCCTTGGCAATGGCTTGCTTGGCAAAATAAATACCATACAACACCTTGCTCTTATGGTAAATATCGCTCTCTGGGGAGTTTAAGTATTTGGCGGCTTTTTTATCATTGGTAAGAATCCTGCCCCCAAAACCCAAAACCCGACCGCTCATGCTGTGAATTGGAAACATTACCCGCCCTTTAAACCGGTCAAAAGTCCGTTTTTTATCCGGGTTGGACTGATCTTGCTTAACAATACTAAGGCCTGTTTTCTCTAGGTAATTAAGTTGATACTTATTATCCAGGGCCGACTTGGTAAAGGCATCCCATTGATCCAAACAATAGCCCAGCTGAAACTTTTTAATGGTTTCATCGGTAAAGCCACGCTCCTTAAAGTAACTCAGCCCAATGGCTTTGCCCTGCTCCCTTTCCCACAAAATCTCCGAAAAGTACTTCTGGGCATATTCAGAAACCAGATACATGCTCTCTCGCTCATTGGATTGTTCCTTTTGCTCATTGCTCTGTTCTGTTTCCTCTATTTCAATATTGTATTTACGGGCCAGATATTTTATAGCCTCCGGATAGGAAAAATGTTCGTGTTCCATTAAAAACGCCACTACATTACCACCTTTGCCGCTACTAAAATCTTTCCAAATCTGTTTTACCGGTGAGACCATAAAACTAGGGCTGCGTTCATCGGTAAACGGACTTAAGCCTTTAAAGTTGGATCCGGATTTTTTTAATTGTACAAAATCCCCTATCACCTCCTCTAAACGGGCCGTCTCATATACTTTGTCTATTGTGGATTTTGAAATCAAGTTTTTCTTTCTTTTTTGGAAGGCTAAAGATACTACATTCACGAAAGTAGAAAAAGAGAAAAGGCATGCATATAATTTATAAATTAGCCCATTCCAATACCGTTCAAGGACAAAAAATATAGTTATACAATGATTTTATTCTTAGGGACCAAACCTGGCAAAACCATTTCACAATTGCTCCCGGACCTTGCTTGCCCCTATTGTGAAAATAAAGGCACGCTCACCGCGGTAAGCAGCACAACCTATTTTCACTTGTTCTGGATTTCCTTATTTAGGGTAGGCAGCCATACCGTTATAAACTGTTCACATTGCAAAAGAACCTATTTTAAGGACGAATTTACGGAGGAAATGAAAAACAGTTTAGAATCTAGGGCTGGCCTTGAGCAAAAAAACAAATAGACTTCATAGATTACAAATCGAAGCGCAGTCCCATATAAAAATTGCGTTGATCTATTGTGCTATGGTTAAATATAGGATTTAAATCGTACTTCACATATAACACAGCCTCACCTACCCCCTGGATATTCACTTACCCCATAAACAAAACCACCGATCATTACATCCTCGGCAAAGTGAAGGTCTTTTATATATTGCCTGCAAACACTTAACATCTTGGGGGAGTATTTGTCGTACAACCACTTTTGCGCCTCCCTGTTTCCAGCCGTAGCTTTCTTTACAAGTAACTTTTCGTTATGGTACAAAGAAATAATTTTCAACTGCCTTAAGTTTGATTGCTATAAAGATAGACGACATGGACAGGCAAAAGGTTGCCTGGACACACAAAATTATTTAAAAAAATAGCTTATTGCACTGAAAAACAACTGTATAGATGTTATTTTTTTCTATCCACCACGTAGTTCACCATAAGTTTTAGTGAACTTTTATAGTCAGAATCAGGGTAGGTATCCAATAAGGACAATGCCTCTTCCTTATAGGCCAGCATCTTTTTAACGGCATAGTCCAATCCTCCGTTACTTTTTACAAAAGCGATAACTTGTTTTACCCGTTTTTTATCCTTGTTATGATTTTTTATGGAATTGATCAGCCATTTTTTTTCGGCTTTGGTACATTTGTTCAGTACAAATATAAGTGGTAGTGTCATTTTCTGTTCCTTGATATCGATACCCGTTGGCTTCCCAATTCGCTCCTCACCATAATCGAACAAATCATCCTTAATCTGAAAAGCCATGCCGATAAGCTCCCCAAATTTTCTAAACTTTTCCACATCTTCAGAATCCGGTTTAACAGAACAGGCACCTAGGCTACAGCAAGCAGCGATCAAGGTTGCCGTCTTTTGCCGTATGATGTCGTAATACACCTCTTCGGTTATGTCCAAACGCCTAGCCTTCTCTATTTGCAACAGCTCCCCTTCACTCATTTCCCGTACTGCAACCGATATAATCTTGAGCAGATCAAAATCGCCATGATCTATGGACAACAACAAGCCTTTGGAGAGTAGATAATCCCCAACCAGGACGGCTATCTTATTTTTCCATAAGGCATTTACGGAAAAGAATCCTCTGCGCTTATTGCTATCATCAACCACATCGTCATGGACCAAGGTAGCGGTATGTATCAATTCTATGACCGAAGCCCCTCTATAGGTTCGCTCATTTACTACCCCATTGTTCAATAATTTGGCAGTAAGAAAAACGAACATGGGCCGCATTTGCTTCCCTTTTCTATTTACAATATAGTAGGTAATCCTATTTAACAGGGCTACTTTAGAGGACATGGACTCGTAGAACTTTTTCTCAAAAAGTTCCATTTCCTTATTGATGGGCTCCTTTATTTGGGATACAATTTTCAAGCGGTAAGTCTAGACTGTTTTATTTTGACGGTTTGATCCTTGGCGTAAAATTAGGCAAAAAATATAGTAATACCCTGCCCAAAACGGTAATGTGACGGTTATTTGTTCATTTCGGCAAATTAGCCTCCGGAAATTTCAGAAAAGCTTGACCTAACAAGGCTTAGGATTTGTTTGCCAACTGTCCACAAGCCGCATCAATGTCCTTGCCCCTAGACCGCCTTACGGTAACCGTAATGCCATTTCTCTCCAAGGTATCCACATACATATCTATAGCCCTATTATTGGCCTGCTGAAATTCACCGTCATCTATGGGGTTGTATTCAATAAGGTTCACTTTTGATGGGGCAAACCTACAAAAATCTACCAATGCATTCACATCCTTTTGGGTATCGTTGATACCGTCCCATACCACATATTCATAGGTGATCCTGCTTTTGGTTTTTTGATACCAATATTCCAAGGCTTCCCTTAGATCTGCCAAGGTAAAGGTGGCGTTAAACGGCATAATTGAAGTACGTGTCTCATCAATGGCCGAATGCAGGGATACCGCCAGTTTAAACTTAACGGCCTCGTCTGCCATCTTACGAATCATTTTTGGGACACCAGAGGTAGAAACCGTAATTCGCTTGGGAGACATCCCCAATCCTTCTGCAGAGGTTATCTTGTCTATAGCCTTTAGTACATTGTTGTAATTCATGAGTGGCTCTCCCATACCCATAAAAACAATATTGCTCAAAGGCCTATCAAAATACAATCTACTCTCATTGTCAATAGCCACCACCTGATCATAGATCTCATCCGGATTTAAATTCCGCATGCGTTTAAGTCGGGCCGTAGCGCAAAATTTACAATCCAGACTACAGCCTACCTGGCTGGATACACAGGCCGTGGTCCTTGTTTTGGTAGGAATCAGTACCGATTCCACTATAAGGTCGTCATGTAGCCGAACCGCATTCTTTATGGTCCCATCACTACTGCGTTGCATCTGATCCACTTTGATGTGATTGATCACAAAATTTTCCTCCCGCATTTTTCTGGTTGCCTTGGAAATATTGGTCATATCCTCAAAGCTATGGGCCGACTTTTGCCACAGCCATTCATAGACCTGGTTGCCCCTAAAGGCCTTGTCTCCCTGCGTTTCAATGAACGACCGCAGCTGTTCCTTGGTAAATGCCCTAATATCTCTTTTGTTTTTTGCGACTTCCACTTCTTAAAGATAAATGTTTCTATAAAAAAAATCCCGTCAATCCAGATATATCTCTGATTCTGACGGGACTTTAATATTAATTTGGATGCTTACAATATCAACATGGCATCACCGTAAGAATAAAACTTATATTGTTCCAAAATTGCCTCCTTATAGGCCTTCTTCATAAGGTCGTGCCCCATAAACGCAGACACCATCATTAACAGCGTAGATTTTGGCAGGTGAAAATTAGTTACCATGGCATTGGCAATACTAAAATCGTATGGAGGAAAGACAAACTTATTGGTCCAACCTTCAAAGGTATTCAAGGTTTGTTGTGATGACACCGCACTTTCCAATGCCCTCATGGCAGTAGTACCTACAGCACATACCTTGCGCTTATTAAGCTTGGCCGTGTTTACAATATCTGTTGCCTTCTCATCTATGATCAGCTCCTCACTATCCATTTTGTGCTTGGAAAGATCCTCTACCTCAACAGGGTTAAAGGTCCCTAGTCCAACGTGCAAGGTTACCTCGGCAAAATCTATACCTTTAATTTCCAACCTTTTCAACAAATGCTTGGAAAAGTGCAAACCTGCAGTTGGTGCAGCCACCGCTCCTTCATGCTTGGCATAAATGGTCTGGTATCTTTGTTCATCCTCGGCCTCTACTTCACGCTTTATATATTTGGGCAATGGAGTCTCTCCCAATTCTTTTAATTTTCTTCTAAAATCGGTATACGAGCCATCGTACAAGAAACGCAATGTTCTTCCCCTAGAGGTAGTATTGTCTATCACCTCGGCCACTAAGGTTTCATCATCCCCAAAATATAGCTTGTTACCTATTCGTATCTTACGGGCCGGATCAACCAAAACATCCCAAAGACGTTGTTCCTCATTTAACTCCCTCAACAAAAAGACCTCTATTCTTGCCCCTGTCTTTTCTTTGTTACCGTACAACCTAGCAGGAAACACCTTGGTATTATTAAGCACCATAACATCTCCCTCATCAAAATAATTGATAAGGTCCTTAAACATTTTGTGCTCAATCTTGCCAGTGTCCCTATGAACGACCATTAATTTGGACTCATCCCTGTTCTCTGCTGGATACTCTGCCAATAATTCCTTTGGAAGTTCAAAATTGAAGTGCGATAATTTCATTTAGTATATTCCTTAATATTAGATTAATGTTTTGCGGCTGCAAATATACGATGATGCATAGGGCGATGTCAAGTAAATCCGCATTTAAATCAAAATCAGACTGTTTTAACCTGAAATTTCAAACTTTCCATATCCCTCCAAAAATCGGGATAGGATTTGGACACTACCTCGGCATCGTTAACATATAGTGCCGTTTTTAGGGCCAGCGGGGCAAAAGCCATGGCCATTCTGTGATCATTATAGGTATCAATGGCCACATTCTCAACAAATTTCTGTGACGCCTCCAATGTCAAGGTTTTATCGGTTACGGAAATGGACGCCCCCAATTTGGTCAATTCCGCTTTTAGGGCTTCCAATCTATCGGTTTCCTTAATTTTCAGGGTATGCAATCCGGTCATATGACAGGCCACGCCCAAGCCAAAACAACTTACGGCAATAGTCTGTGCTATATCGGGCGCATTGGCCAAATCAAAAGTAAAACTACTGCCTTTGGGGCTGCCTACTTTTTTTAATAGTATACGATGA
This sequence comes from Arenibacter sp., assembly GCA_041582955.1. Lineage (GTDB taxonomy): Bacteria > Bacteroidota > Bacteroidia > Flavobacteriales > Flavobacteriaceae > Arenibacter. Next base: position 3,234 of record JBFHGV010000076.1, on the reverse strand, counting down.
CCTTCAAAGGTAGTTTCCACCCCAAACTGGGTATAAATTTCCTGTAGAACGCTATCTCCCTGAAGGCTATCTTTGTGGTAAGCAGAGAGGGATATCTCCGTTCCCACTTCACAAAGTGACACAATACTGTAAAAATAGGAGGCAGAACTCCAATCAGATTCTACCACCTGAGTACTGGCTGCAACTTCGGTTTTGGGAGAAACCTTGATTGTATTCCCTTCAAAAGAACTCTCCACACCTATTTGGGACAGTAGGCCCAAGGTCATTTTAATATAGGGTACGGAAGTAATCTTGCCCACCAACTCCAATTCCAGACCGTTTTCCAAACTGGGCGCTATTAGTAGCAGCGCAGAAATATATTGGCTACTGATATCGGCAGGTAGGCTTACCTGATTCTTGGTCAACTTTTTTCCCTTTATGACAATAGGCGGGTATCCTTCGTCCTTTTTATAGCTTATTTCTGCTCCCAGGCTTCGCAACGCATCAACCAATACCTTTATAGGCCTTTCGGTCATCCTTTTAGACCCTGTTAGGGTAACATCCTTATTTTGCTGTGAAGCAAAATAAGCAGTTAAAAAGCGCATGGCCGTACCCGCATGGTGAATATCTACCGTACCATTGCTGATCTGCAGTCCTTTTTGCATTACTTGGGCATCATCTGAATTGGACAGGTTGTCAATTTTTATGGCAGGAAACAAGGCCTGCAACAACAACAGCCTATTGGTTTCACTCTTGGATCCCGTAATTTCTATGTCAGATTTTATTAGGGTATTTGATGGGGCAGATAAATGTAGCTTCAATTTCTATGGAATTTTTAAAACTTAATAGCATTAATTTTTGGGCAACCTTACAATTTGCCAAACAACAAATATACTACTATTTCAACTTTTTATTGTTATGATGGCGGTCATGATCCCTTTGGGCCTTTAAATTTAGCTTTTTATCAAAGGCTTCCTGTAGGTTTATTCCGGTTTGATTTGCCAAACAGAGGACTACAAAGAGGACATCGGCCAATTCCTCACCAAGATCCTTGTTTTTGTCCGATTCCTTTTCACTTTGCTCCCCATATCTTCTGGCAATTATACGGGCCACCTCCCCTACCTCCTCGGTAAGTTGCGCCATATTGGTAAGCTCGTTAAAATAACGCACCCCATGGTTATTGATCCATTCATCTACAGCTTGCTGTGCATTTTCTATGTTCATTATTCTTTATTTTTAGTATCTATCTGTATTGTTACCGGACCATCATTTAAAAGCGCTACTTTCATATCGGCCCCAAATACACCGGTCCCCACCTTCTTGCCAAGGTCTTTTTCCAATTGGGACACAAATTGCTCGTAGAGCGGAACGGCCACCTCTGGTCTTGCCGCTTTTATATAACTGGGCCTGTTGCCTTTCTTGGTTGAGGCGTGAAGTGTAAACTGACTAATTACCAAGGCTTCTCCATTAATCTGAAGTAATGATAGGTTCATGACCCCCTCGGCGTCATTAAAAATCCTTAGGTTGGCCACCTTTTTGGAAAGCCATTTTATATCCTCTTCTGTATCTGCTTCCTCTATGCCCAAAAACAACAGCAGTCCGTTAGAAATTTCTGAAACAACCCGCTGTTCTACCGTTACACTTGCGGTGGTTACTCTTTGTATGGTTACTCGCATTATTTTTCCCCGTATATATCAATTCTATAATTCTCTTGTTCCCCATTTATCATCTGCACATAACTTTTATACCTGCTCCAGGCTACTTCATTATTGTCCAGGGCCTGTTTAACGGCACAATGAGGCTCATCTACATGCAGACAATTATTGAACTTACAATGGGATTTCAACCTAAAAAATTCCGGAAAATAATCCCCTATCTCTTCCTTTTCCATATCCACTATACCAAATCCTTTTATCCCAGGCGTATCTATTATTTTGGCTCCGAAATCCAAATCGAACATTTCCGCGAAGGTAGTGGTATGCTGTCCCTGCATATGCTGTGAAGATATACTTTTGGTCTTTAGATCTAGCTGTGGTTCAATGGCATTTACCAAGGTTGATTTCCCCACTCCTGAATGCCCAGAAAACATGCTTGTTTTCCCCATCATCAATTCCTTTACCTTATCCACATTCTTGGTGGTTTTGGCAGAGATCCCGATACAGGTATAACCTATCTCCCTATACAGTTGGGCCAAATATCTTATTTCATCGAGCTCCTCTCCTGAATAGGTGTCAATTTTGTTAAAAAGCAAAATGGCAGGAATACCATAGGCTTCAGAGGTCACCAAAAACCGGTCGATAAAACTGGTAAAAGTTGGCGGATTGTTCAAGGTTACCAATAAGAACACCTGATCCAAATTGGCAGCAATGATATGTGTTTGCTTGGATAGGTTGACCGATTTTCTAATGATATAGTTTTTCCTGTCCTTGATTTCGGTGATAATACCTTGAGGCGTATCTTCCGAACTATCTTGTTCAAAGACCACCACATCTCCTACGGAAACAGGATTGGTACTCTTTATCCCCTTAAGGCGAAATTTTCCTTTGATCCTGCATTCGTAAAAAATACCCTCTTCCGTTTTAACGGTATACCAACTCCCGGTAGATTTATATACAGTTCCTTCCATTAAGGTATTCTAACATATTTATCTACAAAGAAACAACTTTAGTTTTATACTAGCCTTTAAAATTGATCGTTGATACTGCAGTACAAACCTATAAACAACCAAAAACATGAAAAAACTTCTATTCATTGCCTTTATTGTAATGGCCGGATCCCTTGAGCTTAATGCCCAACAGTTTAAAGTGATTACCAGTGTAGAATCTATAGTACCTAATGGACTTGGCCGCTCTAGAATAATTAGCGCTAATGAAGACAAGGACTACAGAGAGTTTACCAGCGTACAAACAGAAGACGACAATACCAGAAACAAATCGAAGCGCGACGAGATAAGGGTAAAGAATTTTGAAGAGACCAAACTCTTAAATTTCTATAATATTGGAGGTATCCGGTTTCAAAATATTGCAGCCAATGACGCCCTGATTACCTCAAAAATAAACGCTATGGTAGCTGAGGGATGGGAATTGGCCTTTGTAACCAGTGCTGTTGAAAGCGAAGGTGGCAAGGGAGACGGACAGGGTATTTTCATTACCCGATATATATTTAAGAAATAACCATGCTGAAATACAAAACAAAAAACCCGGTCCAATGGCCGGTTTTTTTTGTTTTGATCAGCATCCACAAAAGCGTTACATC
>JBFHGV010000075.1:0-8971 GCA_041582955.1 Arenibacter sp. | reverse complement strand
GGGTATAGGCTACTTTAACACTTTCTCCTACCTTAAATTGGTTTATGAGCTCCCTGAAATTCTGATTGGGGGTCAGGGATGTATTGTTAATGGCTGTTATGACGTCCCCATAACCCAAGCCGGCCTTATACGCCGGACTCCCTATGGGAGTGTTCCTTTGAATTATGCCTGCTCCAAATTGATTGATGCCTACACTGGCTCCAAAATAGGGTTTGTCAGTGGCTCGGTTCAGTACTACACCTACAGATTTGAACAACTCTTCGTAATTGGGCATACCGCTTTTGTGGATATAGTGATCAAAAAAATGATTTCCAAATTCTTCACCGGCATATTGGATCAGTGTTTGTCGTAAGTCGCTCAGGGTATAAGGCACTTCCTTTTTTCCATAGGTCTGCCATACCAATTTCATAAAATCGTCCAAATTCAGCTTGTTTTGTCGCAACGATAGGTCCAATGCCAAGCCCAGAACACTGCCATAGGAATAGTAGGAAACAAAGGTGTTTTCCCTGTTCACCGGATCTACGGAGGTAGAGGCGTCAACAAAGGGTGCCTGATAGCTCATTTCTATAGGGTTAAAGAACTGCAGGGCGGGAGAGTTCCAAACATAGTTGAAAGTACCGCTAAGCCCTTCAATGTATTCTTTGGGACTTATAAGGCTGGCCCTGCAAAGGGTAAGGTTGGTGTAATAGCTGGTAAAACCTTCCGCAAACCATAGTTCCCCGCTCATATTGGCTTCGGCAAAATTAAAGGGTTCCAAGGATTTTGGGCGAATCCTTTCTACGTTCCATCCGTGGAAAAATTCATGGGCAACCGTGCCAATGTTGTTTTTCATGCCCCCTTCGGCCAGTCCTTCCCGGTCTGTAAGGATGGTAGAGTTTCTATGTTCCATTCCGTCGCCTGAGGCATTGGGGATATAACAGGCCAAAAAGGTGTATTTTCCATAATCGTAGCTGGGAAGTTCACCAAACACCTCCTTTTCGGCCAAAACCACTTTTTTTACCTGCTCAAAATAGGTGTCCAGTTCAGCTTCCGTCCCGTTATGGTGCAGAACAAATTCTATGGTTTGTGGGTTTCCGTTACTATCTACTACAAATTGACGTACTCCGTGATTACTGACTTCCGTTGGGCTGTCCATAAAATACTGTAGATTGGGCGCCTTGTAGATGTTGCCCGATACCTTCGGCATTTGGGTGGCCACTTTCCAGTTGAGGTCCTCCCTAACCTTAAAATCCACTTCTATTGTACGGTCTTCCAAATTGCCCACATACATAAAGGTTGCCGGGATGTTTAAATGGGCATGGGTCTCATCAATTTGGGCATAGGTGCCATCCCCGCGATTGGCAAATAGGGTGTAGCTAATATTTACTTCTCCATCATGGCCACTAATATCCCATTGATATGGGTTGGGACGCTTTACTTCCAAGGGCTTCCCTTGGCTGTCCGTAGCCTTAAAGCTGTATACATTTTTCGCAAATTCGTGTAGGGCATAGCGTCCTGGGGAGGAACGCCCCATGCGCACCGAAAGTACACCCGGCTCCAATTCCGGAAAGGAGGCGGTTATCTCTGCCTCGTGATGTACGGCATTATCAAAGGAAATGGTATAACGGTTGGTTTGGCCATATGTGTTTATTGCTAAGGCAAGGAATAGTAGGCTAAGGATTTTGGTTTTCATTTTGTTGTATGTAGAGATATTGTATAAGAATGTAGCGGTAAGCAAAAAAGGCTTCCCATTTTATTTTATTAGCTTTTAAAAACGAATATACTATTTAAATACAGGATATGCTACATTTGTAATATGACCGAATTTCCAAAAAAATTGATGGCAAAACTCACCGCAAGAGAGGCTGGCAATGCATTGCGCAAATTGCCCATGCCCAATGGACTGGTAGATTTTTCCTCCAATGATTATCTGGGCTTTGCCCGGAAAAGGGATATTCTTGAGGAAGCCGTCCGGATTATGGAAACAGGGGCTGTTGCTTTCAATGGGGCTACGGGTTCTCGGTTGTTATCGGGCAATACGGCATTGCACGAAGAGTTGGAATTCTTTTTGGCAGACTATTTTGAGGTTGACGCAGCACTGCTCTTCAATTCCGGGTATGATGCCAACATTGGATTCTTTAGTGCCCTGCCCCAACGCACTGATGTTGTTCTTTATGACGAGTTGTGCCATGCCAGTATACGGGACGGAATTGCCATGGGGCACGCCCAAAGCTATAAATTTAGGCATAGCCATTTGGAACATTTAAGTAGGCAAATAGACCGGGTGCAGCAGTCTAAATCCAATTGTGATATCTATGTGGTAACCGAATCGGTATTTTCTATGGACGGGGATACACCAGATCTGGAAGCTTTGGTGACTCTCTGCGAAAAAAAGGGTGCTAATTTGGTAATTGATGAGGCACATGCCGTTGGGGTATTTGGCAAAAAGGGGACAGGTTTGGTAAGCCAATTGGACTTGCAGCATAGGGTCTTTGCAACTATAGTCACCTTTGGTAAGGCCATTGGATGTCATGGGGCGGCTGTATTGGGCAGTGAGGCGCTAAAGCGCTTTTTGGTGAATTACGCCCGCAGCTTTATTTATACCACCGCCATGCCACCACATTCCTTGGCAACTATACAAGGAGCCTTTAAATCTTTGTCCAGTTCCCGAACAGAGCAATTGTCACTGGCCAAAAACATCACTTTTTTCAAGGATCAACTTAGGGCGCTGGGCCTTGAATCCCATTTTATACCCAGTAATTCTGCCGTACACTGTTGTGTGGTAACAGGGAATGAAAGGGTAAAGGCCTGCGCCTTGCAACTACAGGAGAACGGATTTGATGTGAGACCTATAATGTCTCCCACGGTTCCCAAGGGCAAGGAGCGTTTGCGGTTTTGCCTGCATAGTTTTAATACCGAAAAAGAAATTAAAGAGGTGCTCATGGTCTTGTCCAATATTTTTTTAAAGATTTAATTATGTCGATACCTGAATTTTATACCCTGGCCACTTTTGAATATGTGGCCGATGTGCAAATATTAAAGGGCCGACTGGAGTCCGACGGTGTCCCTGTATTTCTAAGGGACGAGAATACCCTTAATTCAGATCCGCTTATCAGCAACGCCATTGGGGGAGTAAAGCTGCAGGTGTATTACTCGGATAGGGAGCGGGCTACGGAGATCTATAACGAAGTAAGGGCCTATGCGGTGGATGATCATGGAAGTCTTAGGAGATGCCCCAATTGCAAGGCCCAGAGAATGGAGATTTATTATAACAGGAAAGGGCTATTTTATAAACTTTTTCCTTTTTTTGAGAAAAGAAAGTATAAATGTCTAAATTGTGAATTTATAACAGAACCAGATTAATATGAAGCACTTTTTTGTAACCGGAATATCTACAGACGTTGGTAAGACCATTGCCTCGGCCGTAATGGTAGAAGCCTTGGAAGCTGATTATTGGAAACCCGTACAAACGGGGGACGATTCCGATAGTGAAACGATATCCTCTTTAATTTCCAATTCAAAAACCCTTATACATAAGAGCAGTTATTCCTTAAAGGCTCCCATGAGTCCGCATGCTGCAGCCGATTTGGAAGGGGTTTATATAGATCATAATAAAATACAGGAGCCCAAAAGTGATAATCATATGGTTATTGAAGGGGCAGGCGGTATATTGGTTCCCTTAAATAATACCGATACCATTCTGGATATAATTATGCCTACCTATCAGGTAATTGTTGTGGTAAAGCATTATTTGGGAAGTATCAATCACTCGCTACTGACCATAAAATGGCTTTTGTTAAAGGGTTATGATGTGGCCGTTCTCTTTAATGGGGAGCCCAATCCTACCTCAGAAGAAATCATAACCAAGACAACAGGGGTTCCCGTTTTGGGCAGAATTGGCCAGGAAGCTTCCTTAAACAAGGAGGTGATTAAGAAATACGCAGCAGAACTGCGTCCTGCGTTGATGGCTTTGTAAAACCTTGGGTTGTCGGTGCCACTCCTTGTGTTTTAACGGGAATGGGTTCTTGTGATGTCCTAAAATGAAACGGGCTTGGGGTAGTGTTTTTAGTCATTATTCCCCATCTTTGCACCGCAATTTAAAAAGGTTATTTATTTGGAAAGTCTTTCGGAAAGGGATCAAAAGCATCTTTGGCACCCGCTTACCCAGCATAAACTGCACCCCAAAATGTTGGGGATAGTGAAGGCAAAAGGGGCTGTATTGTACGATGAACAAGGAAAGGAGTATATAGATGGTATTTCTTCTTGGTATACCGCTATGTACGGTCATTGCAATGAAGCCATCATTGCTAAGGTCTATGCCCAAATGCAACAGTTGGATCAGGTGGTCTTTAGTGGTTTTACACACGAACCGGCCATTGCGCTTTCTGAGGCCTTGATCTCTTTGTTGCCGTGCAATCAGGAAAAATTGTTTTTTTCGGACAACGGATCCACTGCAACCGAGATAGGGATAAAAATGGCCTTTCAGTATCACCATAACAAAGGGAAAAAGCGTTCTGTTTTATTGGCTTTTGAAGATGGTTTTCACGGCGATACTTTCGGGGCGATGTCCGTTTCCAGTTTGTCCGTATATAACGGTCCGTTTGAGGATTATTTTATTGATGTAAAAAGGATTCCAGTTCCAACGGATGACAATATTGGGGGCCTATTGCACGAGTTGGAAAATAACATAGATCTTGATGCTATTGCCGGATTTATCTATGAGCCCCTGGTGCAGGGTGCGGCAGCCATGAAAATGCACAGGGCAGAACATTTGGAGAAAATTTTAAGAGTAATAAAATCCCATGGCGTATTGGCCATAGCCGATGAGGTAATGACGGGATTTGGAAAAACAGGAAGGCACTTTGCTTCCGATTATATAGAGGTTAAGCCCGATATTATCTGTATGTCCAAGGCATTGACGGCAGGAATGCTGCCCATGGCGGTAACCAGTTGTACCCAGGAAGTATACGATGCCTTTTATAGCGATGATATAGCAAAGGGCTTATTTCATGGGCATACCTATACGGCTAATCCCTTAGCCTGTACAGCTGCCTTAGCGGGTATTGAGCAGCTTCGGTCTGAAGAAATCCAAAAAAATATTGTACAAATAATACAGTGGCACCAGGCATTTGATGCCGAAATAAAGGATCACCCAAAAGTAGCGTCTACCAGGCAAATTGGGATTATCTACGCTCTGGATCTCAATGTTGCCATGGAGCGTTATGGTAATGTTAGGGACAAACTGTTTAAGCATTTTATGGACTCTGGGGTTTTTCTAAGGCCTCTTGGGAATACCATTTATATTTTGGCGCCCTATATCACGACCAAGGAGCAAATGCAAAAGATTTATAGTAGCATAAAGCAAGTGCTTGCTAATTTTTAACCCATGGAGAACCAACCTATTTATATTACCGCTTTGTCTTCTATATCCCCATTGGGAACAACCCTAGAGGAGGCTTGGAAAAACTATAAGCAATCGGGACATTGTTTGCAGGAGAAAACTTTTGGTGCGCATATGGCTTGGGCAGCCCCTTTGTCTGCATTGTGCATGAAAGAGATTTCGGCAGTAAGAGATTCTGATCCCAAATACAAAAATCTGGATGAGACCGTGCTTTACGCCATATATGCCTCCAGAAAGGCTGTTGCGCAAGCCGGTTGGAAAGACGCTGATTTTGGGGTGAATATTGGCTCCTCTAGAGGGGCTACCGGACTGTTTGAAAAATATCATAGTGAATTTATCCAAAATGGGGAGGCCTCTACCTTGTCTTCCCCTACCACCACCTTGGGAAATATTTCTTCTTGGGTGGCCCATGATCTTCAGACACAAGGCCCTGAAATATCACATTCTATAACTTGTTCCACTGCTTTGCATTCTCTCTTGAATGGGGTGGCGTGGCTAAAAAGTGGCATGGCCCATAAATTTCTGGTAGGGGGTAGTGAGGCCCCCCTAACACCCTTTACCATTGCGCAGATGAAGGCCTTAAAAGTCTATTCAAGGTTTGTAGCGAACGACCCTGAGGGGTATCCTTGTCGCGCTTTGGATATGGACAAGAAACAGAATACCATGGTTTTGGGTGAAGCGGCCTCCATGGCGTGTTTGGAAAAAGGCAACAGGGATAATGCCCTTGCTCGTATTGAAGGATTGGGATATGCTACCGAAATACTGAAACACAATATTAGTATTTCCTCTGATGCCGTTTGTTTTCAGCGATCTATGAAAATGGCTTTGGGGCCTAGAGATCCCAAGGAGGTAGATGTAGTGGTATTACATGCTCCAGGTACCATTAAAGGGGATCTGTCAGAAGTAAGGGCCATTGAAAAGATATTTGGAGCAGATGTACCGGCTTTGACCACCAATAAATGGAAGGTGGGGCATTCATTTGGGACTTCCGGGATGTTGAGTTTGGAATTGGCGGTATTAATGTTGCAACATCAGGAGTTTATAGGAGTGCCGTATGTGAAGTATAATTCAGTTCCAAAGCAGATCAACAGGGTAATGGTGAATGCGGTAGGTTTTGGGGGGAACGCGGTGAGTGTTCTCCTGGAAAGGGTTTAGCAACAGACTCATATAGAAGTAGCATAAAAATGCATCCTATTGGTTTTGGTCTCGGGGATATTTTGTCTGCAAAATGTATCTGGGATTACTGTGATAGTCCATAAAAGTTACTATCTTACCCTAACTAACCAAGACTAGAAATCAACATGGAAGAATGGTTTGGGCCATTATCGTTATTCGAGAAAATTTATTGGGCAGTGGCTGGAATATCATCGGTTATATTCTTAGTTCTATTGGTGCTGACTTTTTTGGGAGGCGACGCTGATACCTTGGAGGGTGATGTTGATGTGGAGATAGAAGGGGATACGGGTATTGGGTTTCAATTTTTATCTTTCAAGAACCTTATTGGATTTTTGACCATTTTTGGATGGTCTGGAATTGCCTGTATAGAAGGGGGACTGGCAAAAGGTCTGACCGTTCTGATCTCTGTAATTTGTGGTTTTTTGATGATGTTGGCCATGGCCGGACTATTTTATTATTTAGGGAAACTTCAAAGTAGTGGTACTCTTATTTTAAAAAATGCACTAAACCAGACAGGGGAGGTGTATCTTACTTTGGGGGCGAACAGATCAAAAATTGGAAAGGTAAGTATAACGGTACAGGGATCACTGCGAGAATTGGACGCTTTGACCGATGAAGATATGGATTTGGTGATGGGTAATGTTATCAGGGTGAAGGAAGTTACGGATAACGGAATATTTATTGTTGAATTACTAAATAAATAACCAAATGCTATCATTGCCACTACAGTTGGGCGGAAGTGCCTCATTGCTTGCCATAGGTTTTGCAATATTATTCTTTTTTATCATTGTTATATCCTTTATTAGAAGGTATAAGAGGTGTCCGTCTGACCGAATTTTGGTGGTGTACGGGAAAGTGGGTTCGGGAAATTCTGCTAGATGTATTCACGGGGGAGCGGCATTCATATGGCCGGTTATCCAGGATTATGAGTTTTTGGATCTTACCCCTATTTCCATTGAAGTAAATTTGGTGAATGCCTTGAGTAAGCAGAATATTAGGGTAAACGTTCCGTCCAGGTTTACCATTGGGATCTCTACTGAACCTGGAATCATGCAAAATGCTGCAGAGCGCTTATTGGGTCAAGGGATGCAGGAAGTGCAGGATTTGGCAAAAGAGATAATATTTGGACAGTTGCGTTTGGTAGTAGCGTCCATGGATATTGAGGAGATCAACTCCGACAGGGATAAATTTTTGACCAATATTTCACAAAGTGTGGAGTCCGAACTTAAGAAGGTTGGTCTAAAATTGATCAACGTAAACATTACCGATATTGTAGATGAGTCCGGATATATTGAAGCATTGGGGAAAGAGGCTGCGGCACATGCTATTAACGCTGCCCGTAAATCGGTAGCTGAGAAAAACAGGGACGGTTCCATTGGTGAGGCCAATGCGGTCCAGGACCAACGTACCCAAGTGGCTGCTGCCAATGCACAGGCAGTAGAGGGTGAGAATACGGCAAAGATAGCAGTGGCCAACTCTGATTCTTTAAGACGACAGCGGGAAGCGGAGGCCGAGAGGACAGCTATTGCTGCGGAGAAAGTGCAATCGGCAAAGGCATTGGAGGAATCCTATGCTGCGGAGAAAGATGCCGAAATGGCAAGGGCGGAAAGGGTGCGTAGTTCACAGATTGCGGATATTGTGGTTCCGGCAGAGATAGACAAGAAAAAAGTGGAAATAGACGCGGAAGCAGAAGCTGAAAGGATACGAAGAAGGGCGAAGGGAGAAGCTGACGCTATTTTGTTCAAGGCGCAGGCAGAAGCTCAAGGGCTATTGGAAGTGCTCACCAAGCAGGCACAAGGACTGGATGAAATTGTAAAGGCTGCAGGGAATAACCCTAAGGACGCGGTCTTGTTGTTGATAGCGGACAAATTACCTGAACTGGTTCGTACACAAGCCGAGGCTATCAAGAATATTAAAATAGATAAGGTTACCGTGTGGGACTCTGGAGCCAAAACAGAAGATGGCAAGGGTTCTACGGCCAATTTTATATCAGGAATGTATAAATCCGTACCTCCATTACAGGAAATGTTCAATATGGCCGGGATGCAGTTGCCGGAATATTTAAAGGGGAAAGCTGTGGAGGATGATTTGGAAGAGCCTGTAGCTGGTGAAAATGAAAAAAAGCTAGACTAACAACATTATATTCCTAAATTCTGGCATTTTTTGGGTTAAAAATCTACTTGTTGTAATAGATTTTCTAGGTTTTTCAATTGGCCTCCTTTACATTCAGACACTGGTTTGTGGTTTCTAATTTTGGAAAAAGGGAATGGAATATTGCAATTTCTGCGGATATTAGGTTATTTTTGACCCCTAAATAAATGTTGGCTTAGGGATTGCAGCGGCATCCTTTTTATGTTTACCGCGCCTAGCGAAGGTAAACTGAAAAAGATATAGCGGAAAGCCCGACCCCGACTT
>JBFHGV010000074.1:0-9023 GCA_041582955.1 Arenibacter sp. | reverse complement strand
TACAAAGAAAATATTTCTTCCCAAAGCTCTTAGTTACTGCTTTCGTAATCCAATAAAACTCCTTCTGAAATCCATTTGGCCAGGGCCTGTCTATTATCGGGCTCTAAGATACGTCTCTGATCCTTTTTGTTTTTTATATTTCCTACCTCAATATAGGCCATGGCCGGCAAAGTATTTTTTACCAAATACAGCCCGCTCCTATCCCTAAAAGTCCCTTCATAATTCCTGTAAGGTTGATGTTTCTTGTATTTCTTGGAAAAAGTCTCGTGGATACTTTCCGCCAAACGTTTTCCATTTTTACTCTTTTCGTGATGATAAAAGAACACATCTATATTTTGGCCCCTACTACGGCTATCCACATGGGTAACGATCAGGCGTTGGTACTTGCCCTTGTTTTCCAAATACAATTTGTTTACCACATCCACTCGTTGTTTCAGCCTCATGACTTGATTTAGTGGAATTTCTTTATTGGGCAACACTACCTCATCCCTATCCAATTCCAGAATGCGCTGATCCCTGATCCCATCATTTAAATCACGGACAATAATGTAGGTCTTGGCCCCATGGGAAATTAGTTCTCTCGCCAAACGCAGGGTAATATCATAGGCATATTCGTCCTCGGCAATAATTTTGCCCTTGTATTTTTCCACAGCACCTGGATCTGGTCCGCCATGCCCTGATATCAAATAATAAATGTTACCCTTTAACCTTTCGCTTTTCAACTCCACCCTGGCATATTCCTTACCAAAAATACCCTCGTCCAAGGTATTGGGAAACACCTCAATTTCTTTTGCTCTGGTCTCTACAAGGTCTATACTATCTACGCCCAGAGGAGGAATAAGGTATTCCCTTCCTTCATATAGGTGCATACTGTCCCTTAGATTATCTTTGTTCAGGTCTACAAAATGGCCATAATGTCTAATGGGATTCATCCCATGCTTTCTTAGGATAGAATAAATACCATCCCCTTTTTCCGCAGTAACGGTTTTCACCGAAGTTTGGGAAAATACAGATAGGGACCACAGGCCCAGGGAAAAGAACAAAAAAGACGTTTTTACAAAAGACACAATAGCTATTTTACACAAATATTATCAAAAATCCTGCCCAATTCCAAAAACAAGCCCTTGTTGTCACTATAGTGTTGTCCCGCTCCTTACTTGGCCAATGGCTACCCATAGTACGCCCCCCTATATGCTTCATGGGAATGGAAATCTTAATGCCCAACTAAACCTTAAAAAACCTGTATTAATATTGGTTGCGGAATAAAATTAAAGGGCCGTACAACCCCTAATAAGCTTTATAAAATTCCTTGATTACCTCTTGGGCAGGTTTATTCTGTGGAGTAAATCTGTTATCATGGGCTCCGCCAGCCTTTTTATGATCTATAAACCACTTCCAAACAAATCCTCCTGCAAACCAATCTTCACTCCAAAACTCTTCAAAAATAGCCTTGGTGGCATTGGCCTGTGCCTCTAGATTAACATCATCATGGCTCCGATCTACCAACCAAGGTTTCTTGGCCGTATAATTATTGCTCCTATAACCGTATTCTGTAAATAACACCGGCCTATCCTTGGTCTTGGAAAGCGATCTTATTTTTTCTTTATGGGCCTGCCACCCCTCCCTTAATTGTTCTACAGAAGGTGTTTTTTCATCGCTTAAGGGAAAATAAGCATCTATTCCAATATAATCCAGATCCTCCCAAAAGGGGGTCCTTCCATATTCATCCCAATTGGCGGCATAGGTGAGTTTCCCTTGGTATATTTCCCTTATCTTTTTTATTAGCCCGTGCCAATAATCGGGCCTGTGTTTAACAAATTGCTCCAACTCCGTTCCAATACAAAATGCATCGGCCTTGGTTTCTTGGGCCAAGGTGGCATATGCCATGATAAATTTGGTATAGGAATTTTCCAAGGTACGCCAATCTTCTTCTGAATTCATTTTCAGGGCCCCAGTAAAAGCACCTCGGGATATCCAAATTTGAGGCTTCAACATTACCTTTAAACCGTTCTCGTGCAAAATATCTATATACTGCCTTGCTCCCGTCCTGGTTTCTCCAAACCATTGTCTAGAGGTGTCAAAAACTATATCTGGAGCATTCTTATCACGGATAAACCCAAATGGCATTACGGCCGCACATTTGGCATGTACGCTCCTCACGGCATCTATATGTTCCTGGGCCACCCTATCCCGAGAAGCAACAAAACTCACCCCATTTAGCTTTTCCATAGCCCTACCACTACAACCAAGCTGCAACAGAAGCAATAAAAAAAGTCCAAATACTCTCATGTGATTTAAATTTATCACTAAGTTAGTTTATTTCTTGATCCATAAAAAATAGACCCGAACATAACATTGGACAAAAAAAGTGTTTGGGATTATAATTTAAGGTAGTATGCACCCCAACAATTGGTAAAGAATGACTACTACATTAGAAACCAGACAAGATTTCCTTAGCTTTGTCAAATAATTTAATTTTTAATGCCGGTGGGAAGCAAGAATAAGCTAAAAAGATTCAAGGAAAATGAAACTTTTAAAAACGTAATCCAACCCAGTAGGGAGGAAATAATCAATGGCACCTTTTCTCTTAAAGGAAAGTGGAATACTTTTTTTGGTAATGACAACCCCATCATTTTGGAATTAGGCTGTGGAAAAGGGGAATACACCATTGGTATGGCCAAGCAAGACAATTCCAAAAATTACATAGGCATAGATATCAAGGGTGCCAGATTTTGGCGTGGTGCAAAAACTGCTATCGAAGAAAATGTATCCAATGCGGCCTTTTTACGGACCCAGATAGAGCTAGTAGACCAATTATTTGCCAATAATGAAGTTTCTGAAATTTGGATAACCTTTCCAGACCCGCAAATAAAATATAAACGCACCAAGCACAGACTTACCAATGAGGCTTTTTTGGAAAAATACAAGGATATTCTAAAAAAGGACGGGGTGGTAAATTTAAAAACCGACAGCGAATTTATGCACGGGTACACCTTGGGGCTTTTGCACGGCAAAGGCTTGGAAGTTTTATATGCCAACCACGATGTTTATAAAAACGAAGGCAGCCCAAAGGAAGTGTTGGAAATACAGACTTTTTATGAAAAGCAGTATCTTGAAAAAGGAAAACCAATTACCTACATTAAGTTTAGAATAACCTAGTCCATGGAGCACTTACTCATTCTTTTTTTTGCCACATTTTCTGCAGCTTTCATGGCCACTGTCCCTCCCGGATTATTAAACATGAATGCTGCCAAGATAAGTGTTGAAAAAGGCAAGACCAACGGAATTATTTTTAGTCTAGGGGTTTCTACCATGATAATTATCCAGGCCTATATCTCGGTCATGATCTCCAAATTTCTTTTTAACAATCCGGAGGTCATTGATCTGCTTTTAAAAATTGCCCTTTTGGTCTTTGCTTTCTTTGCCATATACTTCTTTGTGAAAGCCAAAAGCAAAAAAATTGAACGAACCAAAATTGTAAAGGTTAGCAAGAAGAACAGTTTTTTTAAAGGGATATTGCTGGCCGCCCTAAACCTGCTCACCATTCCCTATTACAGTGGCCTAAATGCCATGTGGAATGCCTCTGGCTGGATAAAATTTCAATTCAGGGACATAGCCACCTTTATACTAGCTGCCGGTTGTGGTACTTTTACGGTGCTCTATCTATATACTGTATACTTTAACAAGTTGGAAACCAAAACCAATAGATTTTCAAAAAATTCCAATTACATTCTCAGTCTCCTAATGCTATTGTTGCTGGTAATCACTTTAATACGTATTTTTTATACTTGATGAAGCCCGAGAATCAGAATTTTTTTCACAAGGTATACGATGTGGCCCGGCAAATACCCTACGGCAGGGTTACCTCATATGGTGCCATTGCCAAATACTTGGGTATGGCCAGAAGTGCCAGGATGGTAGGCTGGGCCATGAACGGCTCGCACGGTATGGAAGATATTCCAGCGCATAGGGTGGTTAACCGCAAAGGGCTACTAACCGGAAAGCATCACTTTGAAGGCTCCAAACTAATGCAGCAATTGTTGGAAAGCGAGGGAATAAAAGTAGAGGACAACCAGATAATAGATTTTAAGGACTACTTCTGGGACCCAGCAAAGGAACTATAAGACCTTAGCCCCTACAAATTGGGCACTTTACACCCTTGACCAGCGGTTTGGGATCATCCCGAATGCCTTATTTATTTTCAATTCCCTTCCTTCCTTATCTCACTCCTAAGCCCTATCTTTGTAATTTAGAATCAGTTTTAATAATGACTGGATAAGAATGATTTAGGATGAAATTAGACAAGAAAGACATAATAAAAGCGCTTGAAAATATAACCGTTCCCGGAGAGGGCCAAAATATGGTTGAAAGTGGCGCCGTAAAGAATATCATGATTTTTGGTGATGAGGTAGTGATAGACCTTATCATTTCCAATCCAAGTTTACAGGCCCGTAAGAAAACCGAAGTGGAAATTTTAAAGGTGATCCATGAGCAGGTGTACAACAAGGCGAAAATTACGGTTAACGTAAAAGTAAACGCCCCGGCAAAGCCCAAGACCAATGAGATAAAAGGAAAACCCATTCCCGGTATTAACAATATAATTGCCGTTGCCTCTGGGAAAGGAGGGGTTGGTAAATCTACGGTTACGGCCAACCTAGCCGTAACCCTGGCAAAAATGGGATTTAAGGTAGGCCTATTGGATGCCGATATCTATGGTCCTTCCATGCCTATTATGTTTGATGTTGCAATGGAAAAACCATTGGCGGTAAACATAGAAGGCAAATCCAAAATGAAACCAATAGAAAATTATGGCGTTAAACTGCTTTCTATCGGATTTTTCACCCAACCCAATCAGGCGGTAATATGGCGGGGACCTATGGCGGCCAAAGCGCTTAACCAAATGATATTTGATGCCCATTGGGGGGAATTGGACTTCTTGTTATTGGACCTACCTCCCGGCACCGGTGATATCCACCTGAGTATAATGCAGTCCTTGCCCATTACCGGGGCAGTGGTAGTGAGTACTCCCCAAGAAGTTGCTTTGGCAGATGCCCGGAAAGGGGTAGCCATGTTTCAGCAAGATTCCATAAACGTTCCGGTATTGGGAATCGTGGAAAATATGGCGTATTTTACACCAGAAGAATTGCCCAACAACAAATATTATATTTTTGGAAAGGAAGGTGCCAAACATTTATCGGAAGACCTAAAGGTGCCGTTCTTGGGGCAAATACCCTTGGTACAAAGTATAAGGGAAGCAGGGGACGTAGGAAGGCCTGCGGCACTTCAGACAGCAACCCCTATAGAAAGTGCATTTGAGGAACTTACAAAGAATGTGGTACAGGAAGTGGTAGGAAGAAATAAGAGCCTACCACCAACAGAGGCTATAAAAATAACAACAAGGGCAGGTTGTTCGGCTGTTAAAAAAAAGTAACTATGACATCGATAGAAATAAAAAACAACGTAGAAAAGGCGCTGGAAGAAATCCGTCCCTTTTTGCAAAGTGATGGCGGGGATATATCCCTGATTTCCATTGACAACGATACTTCCGTAAAGGTTAAATTGGAAGGTGCATGTGTAGGCTGTTCCGTAAACCAAATGACCCTTAAAAGCGGAGTAGAAATGACGATAAAAAAATATGCTCCACAAATTCAGGAGGTAATCAACGTGGGCTGATAATCTGACAAATATCATAAACCCTTATCCATTACGTTTATAGCTTTGTAGCTATGCTAAGTTATTTTTCCATGATTAAAACAGATATTCTAATTATTGGTGCTGGCCCAACAGGTCTTTTTGCAGTTTTTGAAGCGGGCTTGTTGCAACTCAAGTGCCACCTTATAGACGCCTTGCCACAACCTGGCGGACAGTGTTCCGAAATTTACCCTAAAAAGCCCATTTATGATATCCCAGGATTTCCCGAAGTGCTGGCGGGCGATCTGGTAAACAACCTAATGGAGCAGATAAAAGCCTTCCAACCAGGATTTACATTAGGGGAACGCACCAATACCATTGAAAAATTGGAAGACGGTACATTTTTGGTAACCACCAATAAGGGAACGCAGCACAATGCCCCAATAGTTGCCATAGCCGGTGGCCTTGGAAGTTTTGAACCCAGAAAACCCCTTATCAATAACCTAAAGGCCTTTGAAGATAAAGGCGTAGCTTATTTTATTAAAAACCCGGAAATTTATCGCGACAAAAAAGTACTGATAGCCGGAGGTGGGGATTCTGCCTTGGACTGGAGTATTTTTTTAGCTGATGTAGCATCGGAAGTAACATTGGTTCATAGAAGAAATGAATTTAGGGGTGCTTTGGATTCTGTAGAAAAAGTCCAAGCCCTTAAAGACCTTGGAAAAATTAATCTGATTACTCCTGCCGAAGTAACGGAATTAAAGGGTACGGACAAACTACACTCGGTCCTAATACATAAATCCGGGGACAAGGAAGAGCAAATTACTAAGGAGGTAGATGAGTTTATTCCCTTATTTGGCTTATCGCCCAAACTAGGTCCTATAGCGGACTGGGGATTGGAAATTGAGAAAAATGCCATAAAGGTAAATACGTTTGATTACCAGACCAATATTCCTGGAATCTATGCCATTGGAGATGTAAATACCTATCCTGGTAAGTTAAAATTGATTCTTTGTGGTTTTCACGAGGCCACATTAATGTGCCAAAGTGCCTACCAACGTATTTTCCCCGATAAGAAGTACGTTATGAAATATACTACTGTAGGCGGGGTATCTGGTTTTGACGGCAGTAAAAAAGAGGCTCCAAAGGCCGTAGTAAAAACCATAGAATAAAATCAATTTAAAAAAAATAACCAAACCCAAAGGCAAAACACTTAAATTTGCTGCCAATTTGCATATTTAGAATAATCTTGGCATGAGCGATATTAAAATAAAAATCACGGATAGGGATGGGGTTCTTCACGAAATAGACGCCCCTACGGATATGAATATGAACCTTATGGAAATAGTGCGCTCCTATGAGCTTGCTCCAGAAGGAACCATTGGAATTTGTGGCGGTATGGCCATGTGTGCCTCTTGCCAATGCTATGTAGTATCGGATCACGAATTGCCAGAAATGTCCGATGATGAAGACGCCATGCTTGCAGAGGCTTTCCATGTAAAGGACAATAGCCGCCTAGGCTGCCAGATCCAAATGACCGAGGACTTAGAAGGGTTGGAAGTAGAATTGGCCCCCGAAAGTTAATATTTTAGTTGGGCCTTGGCTTCGCTTCTTTTTATATTAGATCATACCTTATCACATCCAATTTCACTAGAATTAAACCTGGTGATTTAGCTGTAACAACACTTCTATCTGTAGAAAACAAACAGATAAAATTATATCCTTGCCTGATAGGTAAATAGGTTGTAATACCTCCCTTGTTCAGCAATAAGTTGGTCATGGGTACCTTGTTCCGCAATACGGCCATTCTCTATTACCAGAATTTGGTTTGCCTTTCTAATGGTGCTTAATCTATGGGCGATAACAAAGGTTGTTCGGCCTTTGGTCAAGGATTCCAGACTCTTTTGGATAAGGGCTTCACTTTCGGTATCCAAATTGGAGGTTGCCTCATCCAATATCAATATTTTGGGGTCGGCCAAAACCGCTCTGGCAATGGCAATACGCTGCCGCTGCCCTCCAGATAACTTGATGCCCCGTTCACCTATCAAGGTATCCAAGCCCTTTTCAAACCTATCGGTAAATTCATCAACATAAGCCGCCTTGACCGCTGCCAATACCTCCTCCTCCGAGGCCTTGGGCCTGGGAAACATTATATTCTCCCTAATACTTCCTTCAAATAGAAATTCATCCTGCAACACCACCCCCAAATGCTGGCGATAACTATTCAAGTTCACCTTGGAAATATCTATTCCGTCCAAGGTAATGGTACCCGACTGCGGATTTAAAAAGGTGGCCACCAAGCCGGCAATAGTAGATTTACCAGAACCGGAACTGCCTACCAGGGCCACTACATCACCTGATTTTGCACTAAAACTAACGTTGTGGAGCACGTCCTTATCTTCCTCATAAGCAAAGGAAACATCGTTAAAGGCTATATCTCCTTTTATACCTTCCAGTACAATGGTCCTTTCTCCTTCATCGGCTTCCTCGTCCATATTCATCAGTTCTTCGGTACGGTCAAGACCGGCAAGTGCTTCGGTAAGCTGACTACCTATATTGCTCATTTGTACAATAGGTGCTATCATAATGCCCAAAACAAAGGTAAAGGACAAAAAATCCCCAATACTCAAGCCCTCATACATAATTTTATACCCCCCAATCCCCATTATACCCGTGGTGGCAATCCCCACTAGAAAAGTGGAAGAACTGGTCATAAAAGCCGTAGCTGTAAGGCTCTTTTTTACATTCTGGAACAGCAGCTCCACACCTTTTTCAAAAACTTTGGTCTCCTGTTGCTCCGCATTAAATCCTTTAATTACACGAATACCACCAAGGGTTTCTGTTAACCTACCGGTAACCTCGGCATTGATTTTCCCCCTGTTCCTAAAAATAGGACGTATAATCTTAAAAGCTTTAAGTGCTATAAATGCAAATATGGCCAAGGGAATAAAAGTAAAGAAGGTCATGGACGGACTTATCCACATCATATATACCAAAGCCCCTATGGCCGTTAGGCTACCCCCAACCAACTGTACCAATCCCGTACCAATAAGGTTTCGGACCCCTTGTACATCGGTCATAATACGGGAAACCAAAGCACCCGATTTCGCATTGTCGAAAAAATGAATAGGCAGGGACAGCACTTTCCGCTGTACCTGTGCCCTAAGTTCAGAGATAAGGTATTGGGCCTGGACACTCAATATTTTAGTAAGCAAAAAAGAGGTCACTGCCCTGACCAAAATAGACAGGATTACTACCCCAACCAATAATTTAAGCATTTCCATATCCTTATTGGGAATAACCTCATCCATAAAATATTTTTAGGATATAGGGCCTACAATATTGGCAGCGTTGCTTATAACTATCTGAAACAGCCCTATATAAACTAAATT
>JBFHGV010000073.1:0-9070 GCA_041582955.1 Arenibacter sp. | reverse complement strand
GGATTGTATTTTATCGTTCCATCTTTGCCTTATAAATAGTTCATCGGTATTGGTGCCATAGACCATACTGGCCAATAACCTAGAACTGTTCACGGAACCTCCCGGATTATAGCGTAGGTCTAGTACCAATTCGGTTACCCCGGCAGATTTAAATTGACCAAAAACATTGTTCAGCTGTTCGTTGTATCCACTGGTAAAACCATTGTACATGAGGTAGCCAATTTTTATACCACTTCTTTCTATGGTCTTGGCTACCAGAATGGGGTTCTCCTGTAGGCCTTCTTCCTTGGTCAAGGTTACCTCCTTTTCATTGTCTGTTACCACAGTCCCCGATATATCGGCCATACCCAAGGTATAGGTGTCAGAATCGGCTCCAAATAATAGGTCTACATAGGTGTCGTTCGTAAGTTTAATTCCATTGACCCTGGTAAATATATCACCCCTGGCAATATCCTGGGTCGCGGCATTGGAATTAGGGATAATATACCTCACATATCCAAATATATCAGTACTGCCCTCAAAACGTACCAACCCAAATTCCATTCCATTACTTTTGGTAACCCCTTCCAGGGCATTAACAAGGGTTTTGTAATCCTCTTCAACAAAGCTAAACCTATCAATGGCACTGCCAGACCCAACTATATTGCTATGTTTATAGCAGGTTTGGTAAAAGAATTCTTCAGGATCCGGATATGTTTCCAAATAGGCCACATACTCATCATTGGTTGTAAATCTTTCATCGCCCAGATTGGGAGCGTCCGCCTGCCAAAAGTACCATTGGTTTAGACCTTGCCACATGAAATTCTGAACCGTGGTCTCCTTGGGGTAGATAAAAGCATTGTCGTCCTTATCCGAACAGGAGAGTACTAGAGTGCACAAAAGAATACCAAAAATTTTTTTCATCTATTTTTTATTCAATGGTTATTATGGTAGTACAGCCAAACATAAGGAATGGCAATTTAATTTTCAATAGTTTAAACAGGCTATATAAAGCAGTATATTTTGTTACGCTATTATATTCAACCACAATTAGGGTTGTGCCACAGTTTTTAGTTTTAAGGGCAATGGGTTCTTGATATCCATAAACATATTGTCCTTGGTTTTGGTAAACATTTTAGAGCTGCTCATTAATTTTACCGGCAATTCTACGTTAAAATCCATTTTTGCCGTTGTCCCCGTTATTTCTGCAATGGCCTTGGCCAATAGAGGTTCGTTGCTATTGCCCAGAACACCTAAATTGGATAAATCCTCCTCCAATAGGATATCCGGTACTAGTCCGGACGTGTAGTCCGAAAATCCATTGGCATTTTCATTTCTCCCAATTAACGGCTGTATGGCCCATTGGTTGTTCGGATTAATTTTGTCTTCCCTATTGGGGCTATAGACGTTGCCGTTTTCAAAGTCGTCTACGAAGGTAACGGAAAATTCGTTTTTACCGGTTGTAGTTTCTCCAATATGGACCACATCCAGATAAGGATCAAGACCGTTAATCACCAATTCACTGGCCGAGGCACTACTTGCGGTGGCCAGTATATAGACCTTGTTAAGATCTAAAGTATTCAATGGAGAATTGTTGTCCGTTTTATCGGCAAAATAGCTAATAAGTTCAGCTTCATTAAATTCCGACTGTAATTTTTGGTTATAACGGGCCTTTAGGAAAACCTGATCGGTTTGGGTCCCGTAAATCATACTGGAGAGTAAAACGGCCGAATTTACAGAACCGCCAGGGTTATATCGCAGGTCCAGCACCAAGTCTGTTACCCCGGCCGACTTAAATTCGCCAAAGGCATCATTGAGTTCTTCATCAAATTCGTTGGTAAAGCTATTGTACATTAAATAGCCTATTTTTTTACCACTGATTTCCAATACTTTTGAAAGGTGTATCGGATTTTCAATCAGGTTGGCCTCTTTGGTCAATGTTACCTCCCTGTCCGTATCGGTAACAGTGTTATTGGCAATTTCGGCCATGTTTAAGGTATAGGTATCGCTGTCGCCAAATAAGAGGTCTACATAATTATCAATGTTTAGGGAGGTGCCATTGACGCCGGTAAAAATGTCGCCTCTCTTTATATCTTTAGTAGAAGCATTGGAATTGGGAACAATATAGCGCACATAACCATACACATCATTGCTGCCTGAAAACAGCCCTAACCCAAATTCAACACCGTTACTTTTGGATATGCCTGCAAAACTTTGGGTAAGTTCTTTATAATCTTCCGAATAAAAACTGAAACGATCCTCTGAAAAAAGCAATTTTTCATTATAAAATTTGCTTGGGTCTTCTTCAGATTCCAAAAAGGCCCGGTATTCTGTCTCGGTACTGAAACGTGAATCCAGCAAGTCCGGAACATCGCTCTGCCAAAAATAATAGGTGTTCATGGTTTGCCACATAAAATTTTGAACGGTAACATCTATTTCCGCTTCCGGAGAGCTAACTACTTCTTCAACCTCTTGGGGGGTAAGGCTGTCATCGGTCTTGCTACAACTAATAAAAAATAAACTTATTCCCAGTAAACTTAAAAAATACTTCTTCATAGTTTTTCTATAACGTATTATATCAGCAAATGTGATACACAAATATCATTCCACTAAAACAATGAATGGTATTGGGAACAATTTTACTTATATACGGAATTAGTTTAGATTTGGTTTCCACAGCACTAAATTACTTACATTGTAAAGAAATTAAAACATATTGTAACAATTTTCGATCTATATCGTCTTCCAATTGTAGGCCTTCCAAAGAGGGGTGCAAAACAACTAGACCAAAATGCAACAAACAGAGTTTTTAAATGTGGTTTTGCCATTTAAGGATAAACTTTATAGGATGGCCAAGCGTCTACTGGTTTCTACGGAAGAGGCGGAGGATGCCACCCAGGAAATTATCTTGAAATTATGGGAAAAGAAGAAGGCGATGGTAGGCTATAAAAGTGTAGAGGCTTATGCTATGATGATGACGAAGAATTTTTGTTTGGATCGACTTAAGTCCAAACAGGCGGGAAACCTCAAATTGGTGCATAGCAATTACAGTGATGAAAGTGTTTCCTTGCAGCGACAAGTAGAAGTTAGGGATAGTTTACATTGGATAGAAAAGATTATGCAAGAGTTGCCCGAACAGCAAAAAATAATATTGCAATTGAGGGATGTGGAACAATATGAATATGATGAAATATCCAAATTATTGGAAATGAGTCCTACTGCTGTGAGGGTGGCCTTATCCAGGGCAAGAAAAACGGTTAGGGAAAAATTAATGGAAAAGGAAAATTATGGAATTGGATAGGATAGAAAAATTACTGGAAAAGTATTTTGATGCAACCGCAACGGTGGCAGAAGAGAAAATATTAAAGGAATATTTTTTAAATGACGATATTCCTGAGCACCTACAGCGGTACGCTCCTATGTTTAAATATTATTCCATGGCCAAAGAAGAACGTTTTACCAAGCGTCTGCCCTTAAAGTCAAGAAACAGAAGTTATTTGAAGTGGATTTCCATAGCAGCAGTGGCGGTCATGGTATTTGGCATATATTTTGGGAGAAGTTACCAAGAACATAAGAAAGCGGAATACGCCTATCAGGAAACCAAAAAAGCGCTGAGTCTCTTGGCGGAAAACCTTGAAAGGGGAACACAGAAGGTAGCTTACCTAAGGGAGTTTGAAGAGACAAAACAAAAAATTTACAACAAAAATTAAATTTAAAATGATGAAAAAAGGAATTATCATAGTATTAGTATCCATTTTGCCCTTAGCAGGGTTTTCCCAGTCCATGTTTGATAAGTATGAGGATTTGGACAATGTAAGTGCTGTTGTGGTGAACGAAAGTATGTTTAAACTATTGAGCAAGATAAATGTAGAGGTAGACGACAAGGAGGCACAAGACTTTATGGATATAGCCCAAAACCTAAAAAATCTAAAGGTTTTTATTACGGAAGATAAAGCGGTTTCGGCCGATATGCTCAAGACAATGGAGAAGTATCTAAAATCGTCTTCCTTGGAGGAGCTAATGCGAGTAAAGGACAAGGATGCCAATGTGAAATTTTACGTCAAAAGCGGGAAGGATGAGGACCATGTGAGCGAACTGTTAATGTTTGTCACCGGAATTAAAAATGCCGATGTTACCATTAATGACAGAAAGATAGAAACCGTCCTTTTATCATTGACCGGGGATATAGATTTAAACAAGATTGGATCGCTTACCCAAAAGATGAATTTGCCAAAAGAACTGAACAAGGCGGGCAAAAACCAAAAATAAAACCGATAGGGCAGAGGGGTGGCTCAATGCCCCAATGTCACTTTACGCTTGTAACTTTAATACCGGAGAAATGAAAATAAAAGTCCATAAATCAATATATCTTGTTCTGGCCTTTGTTGTAATGGGCTGTAACAATACCCAAAGCTTACAACAGTATTATGTGGATAATTCCGATAACTCCAATTTTTTGTCGGTAGATCTTCCTGTGAGTCTATTAAATATGGATAAGGTAGAGCTGAATAGTGACCAACGCGAAGCCTTAAAGTCTTTAAGAAAACTTAATATATTGGCCTTTAAGGTTACTAGCAATAATAGGGTTGACTTTCAAAAAGAGAAATCAATGGTTAAAGAAATATTGAGACATAGTAGTCTTAACGAACTGATGAAAATGAGGACCAGCTATGGTAATGCCACGGTAAATTACATGGGTGATGATGATGCCATTGATGAGGTTGTTATATATGGTGACAATGATGATAAAGGCTTTGTACTGGTCCGTGTATTGGGGAAAGATATGAATCCCGCCAAGTTGGTCCAATTTATACAAGCCTTGCAAAAATCGGATTATAAGGGGGAAGGATTGGGTGAATTACAGGAATTTATCAAAAGTTAGCGCTCAGTTCCATAATCATTAAAAGACCTGTGTTATAAAAATTGACACAGGTCTTTTTTTTAGAGTCCTATCATACTACATTCTGTTAAGAAGGGATGTTAGCCTTTATCTGTATTATTGTTTACTACAACCTCCAGATTATTTTTATTAAAATCCAGGGTGCGAATTGGGAATGGAATATTGATATTCTGATTGTCGAAGTTCTCTTTAATAATTTTTACGGCTTTATGTGTTGCAGCCAATTTGTGTTTGTTATTGGCCATTTCTATCCAGAACCGTACAATAAAATTAATGGAACTATCACCAAAATCGGTAAAAAAGAACTCAACCCCTTCACCTTCTTTTTGCGGAAAATTCTCAGAGATAAGCTTTACCACAAGATCTTCCACCTCTTGTAGGCTACTTTCATAACCAACACCACAGGAAACCGATATTCTACTTCTTTCGGAAATAGAATAATTGGTAAATGAGCCATCTATGAAATTGGAATTGGGTATGATAACGTAATTATTATCGGGCTGCCGGAGTACAATATTCCTTAGATTGATTTCCGACACAAAACCGGAATAGCCATCTGATTCTATAAAGTCATCAATTTTTAATTTAGGCATAAAGGAAAGGATGAGACCACCAAAAGTATTGTTCAGGGTACCTTGTAGGGCAAGTCCAATGGCCAAACCTAAAACACCTGCACCGGCAAGAATACTAGTCAGCACTTTGTTAAGTTCCATTACCCCTAGGGCTACGAAAAAACCTAACAGCATTACAATTACAAATGCCATCTTACCTATAATCTCCTGTACCGATTTTTGATTGACGCTTTTGGCCAGTAGATTCTTTAATATTTTTCTAATTATCCTAGCTAGGATATAGAACAATATCATTACCACTAAGGCCATGATAAAATTAGGAAGTTTTAGAATGATGGCATCTAGCCATCCATCAAGCTTGTTCCATAGCTTGCCAATTGCGTCTTCTATTGAGAATTCATTTTCCATTATATACTAATTTTTGGTTATTTTATTATCGGCCAATCTGTCCTATCTAAAAAAATCGAATTGCAATTAAGCTACCGTATGCTGATGAAAGGATAGCGAAAATCACCGTCCGAATTATATCATCCCTACCAGAAAAAGGATTGGATAAGTCTGTAAGATTATGAGTCATAATATATAAAAAAGTGAGCTCAGGCTTGTTTTTTATTACGGGAATTTTTAACCCAAACAATTTTATTTGGTATTTCAGCTAATTGGTTGGCGAGTTGTTTTTGCGTTAAGGTTGTTGGGCGTTGGGATGTGTCAATAATTTTTTGTTTTGCAACAACTTCATAGAATGGAATGGTAGATATTGTGTCTGCAATTGTTTTTCAATCTGTATTTAAGGGTAGGGGCCCTTATATAGGTATGGACAATTCTAGTTTAACATATTAGTAAATACCATCACTATGGCAATCCTCGGGAACATTATCAAAGGCGCAATACACTTAAAGGAAACCTTCTCCAGTGAAAGGGATCATTGGCAGGAACAACAAGATGTTCTTCAGCATATCTTGAAAACAGCCAAGGACACCAAATTTGGTCAATATTATAAATTGGAATCTATTTTGAATTCTGAAGATTTACCCGAGGCATTTTCCCGAAGTATCCCTTATTTCGATTATGATAGAATAAATAGGGAATGGTGGCAAAAATTACAAGAAGGTCAGGATAATGTTACCTGGCCGGGACATCCCAGCTATTTTGCGCTTAGTTCCGGTACCACTGGCAAAAGTAGTAAGCGTATACCGGTAACCGATGATATGTTAGAGGCAATTAGGACAGCTGGGCTAAAACAAGTTTTTGCACTGCATAATTTTGACCTGCCACCGGAGTTTTTTGAAAAGGAAATTATGATGTTGGGGAGCTCTACCAATTTGGAGGAGCGCAATGAACATTTGGAAGGGGAGATAAGTGGTATCAGTGCCGGTAATATTCCCTTTTGGTTCAGAAGTTACTACAAGCCAGGGGAGGAAATCGCCAAAATTGAGGATTGGGACAAAAGGGTTGCCCGTATAGCCGAACGAGCGGCTGATTGGGATATAGGAGCCTTGAGCGGGATCCCTTCGTGGATAGAATTAATGCTGCAAAAAGTTATTGATTACCATCAATTAAACCATATCCATGAAATATGGCCTAATTTAAGCGTATATACCTCTGGGGGTGTGGCCTTTGGACCTTATGAAAAAAGTTTCAATTCCCTTATGGGACATCCTATAACGATAATAGATACTTATTTGGCTTCAGAAGGATTTATTGCCTGCCAGACAAGACCGGAAACCAGATCTATGCAATTGATAACCGATAATGGAATTTATTTTGAGTTTGTGCCCTTTAAACCGGAATACATACAACAAGACGGCTCTTTGGTTCCCAGTGCCCCTTCCGTTAGCCTGAAAGATGTGGAATTGGATATGGATTATGTACTTATTATTAGTACGGTAAGTGGGGCTTGGCGCTATTTAATTGGTGATACTATTAAGTTCACCAATCTAGAGAAAGCCGAAATACAGATTACGGGCCGCACAAAATTTTTCTTAAATACAGTGGGTTCACAACTTTCCGTAAATAAAATGGATGATGCCATGAGGTATCTGGAAGACGCCTATTCTACAAAAATTCCTGAATATACTATTTGTGCTAAACGTTGTGAGGATGGTGAATTTTATCACTGCTGGTATATAGGTTCAGATTTGAAAAATCCTGATCATGAACAACTGTCAAAGGACTTGGACGTTTTTTTGCTGGAGGCCAATAAAAATTATAAGGTAGCCAGGAGCAAGTCCTTAAAGGGGGTAAAGGTAAAGGTGGTTCCCACTAACTCTTTTTATGATTGGAACGCAAAGAACAAAAAGAAAGGTGGCCAGGTGAAAATGGAACGGGTTATGAACGAAGAGAAATTTGCCGAATGGGAAAGCTTTGTGACTTCAAAAGTCTACCCCCCTCATTAACGATCACGTTCTTCTACCAAGACCATGATTTCTTCGGGTGACAGATAATATTTTTTAATTCTATCTTTATAGGAGACGGCAATGTCAGCATGGTTCAATATAAACTCTTTGGTGGCTAAAATATATTTTTCCATCCCATGGGCAACAGCATAGGTGTCCGCAGCACGTTCCGCTTCCACAATGAAACGATCCGAAATAAGGTATTTTAATCCAAACCAAATTAAATTGGTCTTACTTCTATTTTGGTAATCCATAACATGGCCCAACTCATGACCAATCCAACCTATCAATATATGGGAGGGAATATCCTTGGTGGTAAATTCTTTGTCTGAAATTTTAAAAGTTTCGCTTATCAATATTACATATCTCCTATGGTGTCTTTTTTTAAAGATACTACCAAAGGTGGGGCGCGCTTGCATCGTAGATTTTTTAATATTTTTCTTAAACCTTAATTCAATTTGGCTTTCAGATAATTCCGGATAGAAAGAAAGGGCTTTTAGTGCTTCATGTCTAATGGATTTGGGTATGTTATGTTGTGCGTTCATAAAAAATGCTGTAGCAAAGACTAGCGTATATATAAGGGTTTTGGTATTAAAACAATTCATGTTTTATAGTAAAAATAAAAAGTAACAAACCGTAATTCATTTACTAAAATAATGTGCTGTAATGTTATAATACCCTATAATAATATAGTAAACAGTTGTTATTGAAAATTAGAACTGCAAAATGGCACTGGACAAGACGGGTTTCCAAATTCCTTATTCCCATCTTGTAGAAATACAATAACAGGGATAGTAGATCTTAGTGTAGGGCAAACAACCCTATATGAAAAAAGCAATCTAGGGTATGTTTATAACATTCTAGATTGCTTCTTTATATTTAATGGGATGAACCTCTAGTTCACATTCAAGCGGTGTTAGTTCACTTTTTTAAATCCCTGTGTAATTACTAGGTGTAATTTGTTTTAATTCAGCTTTAATGGCATCGCTGGTGTCCAAGGTGTCAATGAAATTAGCAATAGATTGTTGACTGATCTTTTCATTGGTACGGGTCAACCCCTTCAATGCTTCATAGGGATTAGGGTAGGCCTCGCGCCTTAATATGGTCTGAATGGCTTCGGCGACTACGGCCCAATTATTTTCCAAATCTTGATCAAACTTCTCTTTGTTCAGCAGTAATTTGTTCAATCCTTTTAGGGTAGACTGAAAAGCAATGAGTGTATG
>JBFHGV010000072.1:0-9088 GCA_041582955.1 Arenibacter sp. | reverse complement strand
TCAAGGCATCGGAGTTGGCCACGGTCTTATACTCCTGCAATGGTGTATATTTATTGGCGATGCTCAAAATCTTGTCCCGCTGCATTTCAATATCGATTCCTACCTCCTTGGAATCACAAATTATTATTCCCGTAAACTCGTGTGAATGGGTAATGGAAATATTTTTACCATCCTTTAAATGTGGTTTGCCGGCATCATCGTAAAACAAATCATGATCTACATATCCTTCGGCAGCCAATAAATGCCTAATACTCAAAAAGCCCCTTCTGTGCAGTTCAGATTTCATTTTGGTCATACGATCATGGCAATGTGGGGTCAACACAATCCCCTCTGCTAGTTGAGATTCTGTTTCCTGAACTTTCCAAATCAATACTTTAGCGTTTTGATCAGCGGTAAATGTTTTATAAAGAGGCATTGGTTTATTTAAGTTATTACTACCTTTGCAAATGCAAAAAATAAGATAATTGTTCTCTTACTAAAATAAAATAAAAAAGGTGAAGAACTAAGCGAATCGCAGAAATTCTTTGATTAAAATGTTTTTTACATTCCACACCTTAATAAATTTAGCTTAAGCGGGACCATTAACCATAACAAAGATAAATAAATGAGCACTAAAACTATTCCTTACGTACCCTACAAAGTAAAAGATATTAGCTTGGCCAGTTGGGGAAGAAAAGAAATTGAACTTGCAGAAGCCGAAATGCCCGGCCTAATGTCCTTAAGGGAGGAATATGGCAAGGAACAGCCTCTAAAAGGAGCGCGTATTGCAGGTTGCTTACACATGACCATTCAAACAGCAGTACTCATAGAAACCTTGGTTGCCCTGGGCGCCGATGTAACTTGGAGTTCATGCAACATTTTCTCTACACAGGATCAGGCAGCAGCAGCCATAGCAGCCGCTGGTATACCGGTATATGCCTGGAAGGGAATGACCGAAGAGGAGTTTAACTGGGCCATTGAACAAACCTTGTTCTTTGGCGAAGATCGCCAACCTTTAAACATGATATTGGATGACGGTGGCGACCTTACCAATATGGTACTGGATACCTATCCAGAATTGGCCAGTGGCATAAAAGGGCTTTCTGAAGAGACCACTACCGGCGTTCACAGGTTATACGAAAGGGTTAAAAAAGGGACCTTACCTATGCCTGCTATCAATGTGAACGACTCTGTTACCAAATCCAAATTTGACAACAAGTACGGATGTAGGGAAAGCGCCGTAGATGCTATCCGCAGGGCTACCGATACTATGCTGGCAGGAAAAAGGGTCGTTGTTGCCGGATACGGTGATGTTGGTAAGGGTACCGCAGCCTCCTTTAAAGGGGCAGGTGCTATTGTAACCGTAACCGAAATAGATCCTATATGCGCCCTACAGGCCGCCATGGACGGTTTTGAAGTTAAAAAAATGGATACCGTGATAGGTAATGCCGATATCGTGATTACCACCACCGGAAACAAGGATATTATTCAGTCCCAACATTTTAAAGCAATGAAAGACAAGATCATTGTTTGTAATATCGGTCATTTCGACAATGAAATAGATATGACCTGGCTAAACAATAACTACGGCCACACCAAGGATGAGATTAAGCCACAGGTAGACAAATATACCATTGATGGCAAGGACATTATTGTATTGGCCGAAGGTAGATTGGTAAACTTGGGATGTGCCACCGGACACCCCAGTTTTGTAATGAGCAACTCCTTTACCAACCAAACCTTGGCACAGATTGAACTATGGAACCACAGTGACAAATACAAGAATGAGGTTTATATGCTACCAAAACATTTGGACGAAAAAGTAGCTGCCCTACATTTGGCCCGACTAGGGGTTGAATTGGAGACCCTAAGACCAGAACAGGCCGAATATATTGGAGTAACGGTTGAAGGGCCTTTTAAACCGGACTATTACAGATACTAAGCCCTAGACTTTAGATAAAGTTTCAGGACACTTTTACAAGAAATCAAAATCCTTATCCACCCATATGATAAGGGTTTTGATTTTTTTTAATTCAGCACCACCCTTATGAACATACTCTTAACAGGAGCCACGGGAACCTTGGGTTCCAGAGTGCTATTTTCCTTACTAGAACAAAGGTTCAACAGCCTCAACACCATTTACCTCCCAGTTCGAAAAAAATCAAACCAGCATCCCGAAAAAAGGATTTTAAACATTTTAAACAGTGAATTTGCAACCGCATTTATCAAAGAAAATCTAGCTGCGGTATTAAAAAAGATTAGGGTGCTTGATGCCGAGCAATTATTGAATCCCGATTCCTTTCTGGACAACCACAAATTGGATTATTTTATTCACTCGGCAGGATTTGTAAACCTGTCTACCCACCCCGAGGCAGAACAGGAAGTGTTTAGCCAAAACCTTCAGTTTACCAAGAGCATTTTTAACAGCTATTGCAAGTACATTGGAAAGTTTGTTTACATCAGCACGGCCTTTGCCTCTGGTAATGTAGGAGGACTACTTGGGGACGATTATTCGCTTTTGGAAAACCAAAACTATCGCAATCATTACGAGGCCTCAAAACACGCGGCCGAAAAATTCCTATTAAAAGCTGGAAAAGAGAAGAGTATTCCAATTCAAATCCTAAGGCCCAGCGTTCTGGGAGGAAATATTAATGAGCGTCCCAATTATTTTATTTCCAAGTATATGGTTTTCTACCTTTTTGCAAAATTCTTCCACCACCACAATTCCAAGGACAGCATACGCCTTACCATAGAGCAAAGTGCGGGATTAAATATTATCCCAACAGATTACGCCGCCCAAGTGATTGCCAAGGTTATTTCCCGTGATATAGAGCAACTGAACATTGTAAACTCCAAGGAGACCAACATGGTAAAAGGAGTATCAAGAATCTTAGAGGTTGTAGGGTTTTCCAATTTTAGTTTCACCAAAGACCCTATCAATACCAAAACAGGCTATTCCTCCAAAACAGAAGAGTTCTATTATCAGACCATTGGAATGCATTTGCTTCCCTATATGACCTCCAAGCCAAATAAATGGGATACACGTCTATTGGAAAGCATTTTGCCCATGCCCTCCTACAATTTGGAAGACTACCTTTCCAAAACTGTGGCCTTTGCCATGTTGCACAATTTCCGCAATCAAAAGTGGTAAGGGTCCACCGTCACTATTACTAAGGTTGACCCCGAGACAACAGCTCTCAAAACCTATGCTAATACGCCTTGGCAACCCTATTGTTCTCGCCAAAACAAAGGGCATGCTCCCGGACCAACGCCATACCTTCTTCCCTGGTCTGCAATGGATTTATCGTTATCCGTTCTCCATTTGGGGTATAGACAAAATAGAATCCTTCTTCAAAGCTGGATAGTTTAATAATTTCACCGCTAGGCTTTATTGCGTTCCATGACTTTTCATATGGTCTGTAGAGCAAATCCAGCTTTTCGCCCTTCTTAGGACCCTTGAGCACCTTTATTTCCAATCTGTTCTTGGTGGCTACCATTCTAATGGTATTTCCGTCACGCTCAACGATCTGCATTTCGGATTCGCCCTCCTTCATAGCTATGGGGTTGGAACCCGACCAGAACTCGATTACATTAAAAATTAGCGCATCCCCAACAAAGAAAATACCATAAACGGGAATAATATTAAGTCCCCAAAAAATTAAATTATTCACGAACTTACTATTGGACACGCCTTGGTTCCAGTCTTTTAGGTTATTAAAGGCTCCAAAAGACCCCAAACAACTGGAAAACAACAAGGAAAGAGACAAAAAACTACAGGCTAGTATTTTTTTCATGACGTTTATTTTTAAGATTCCCCTAAATTAAAAAAGCCCCAACAATCTATTGATCCCATTTAGAATTATTGCTAACCCAAATACATTTCTAAAGGGATATAAAAGCAAGAAAAAAAGTAATAAAACAAAAAAACCCCTCCCATTTCTGGAAAGAGTTTTTTTATACGTTTAAAGCTAGTATATACTAAGCTTCAAAGGGCTCTACGGAAACATATGATTTTCCGCCAGCTTTCTTTTGAAATTTAACTAAACCATCTACCCTTGCATGCAAAGTATGGTCTTTTCCAGCATAAACATTTTCACCTGGATTGTGTTTTGTACCACGCTGTCTTACAATGATGTTTCCAGCGACGGCAGCTTGGCCACCAAAAATCTTAACCCCTAAGCGTTTCGATTCTGATTCCCTACCGTTTTTAGAACTACCTACACCTTTCTTATGTGCCATGATATATTGTTTTAATACTTGTTATTAACTTAAAGCGGCAATCAATTCTGCTTTTTTCATTGAAGAATACCCTTCAACTCCCTTAGCTTTTGCCATTTCCCTTAGCTCGGCAACCGTATTTTTACTTAAATCATCGGTAGCTTTTGCTTCAGCCTGTTTAGGCGCTTCAGCCTTTGCCTCTGCCTTTTTTGCAGCTGGCTTAGCATCTTTCTTTTTTTCGGCTTTTTTGGCTCCAGAGGCAGTAATACCCTCAATAACCAATTCTGTCAAATACTGACGATGACCGTTTTTCTTCTTGTAACCCTTACGTCTTTTCTTCTTAAAGACAATTACCTTATCACCCTTAAGGTGCTTAATGACTTTAGCCTCAACAGCGGCTCCGTCTATAGCTGGGGCGCCAATTGTAATGTTACTACCATCTTCCAACAAAAGAACATTGTCAAAGGTTACTTTGCTTCCTTCTTCGTCCTGTAAACGGTGAACATACACTTTTTGGTCTTTTGCAACTTTAAATTGCTGCCCTGCTATCTCTACAATTGCGTACATAGCTTATATGTTATTTATAAAATTAAGAACTTGCCCAACATCTGGTCAAGCGGGTGCAAATATACTCCTAAATCCTTAATCTACAAGTGTTTTTTTAGATTTTTAAACTGATTTTCGCTTCAGGTTGTTCGAAGACTTGAACAATTGCATAAACGACAAGGTCAGAACAAGGGTGGTGGCAAACCCCATAATGGCGACGGTAAAGAATACTATTCCCTCGGAGGTGTTGTAATCCTTGAACCATACTTTTGACAGTTCTGCCAAAAATCCAACATTTATTTCCGTAGAATAAAAAGCGAAGAAGATCGTAAAAATCAAAGTCCCTACAAAACCGGTTACAATACCGGCCATAAATCCGCTTCCATAATTAAAAGCCACCCCCTGCTTGAGCCGGAAATATTTTATGGCCTCATATATACCAAAACCCGTTATAACACCATTGAACAAACTATAATAGATATTGGTATGCAAATTAAAAAGAGATAACAATAAAAAGTAGGCAATCAAGGAGCCACTAACGGCTATGCCAAACCTAATGGGAAGAGCGAACTGTTTCATAGTTAGTATAGTTTTTAGGTTATGCATTTAATTTACAGAATTTTAATGATTTATACACGCAAATTAACATAGAATTGCCACAGCTACCCTTTAAGCCCTTAAATACCTCTACCACACCCATATAAACCCTTGTTTTTTAATGATTTTGCCCCATAAACCCCCAAAATCCTAATTTCCCAAAAAAGCAAGGAACCCCTAAACCCACAAATAGACATCGGAATTAAGGTATAAACAACAACCTATAGTCCCTTTTAGACAAAAAAATGAAACATAAACGCCCCCTATACACACCCTAAATTAGTATCTTTGAACTCTTAAAAGGCGTAACACCCACCAATCATATTCTAATCGTAAATTGCCCTATAAATACACCAATTGATAAATGGGTTACGCTAAGCACTATAAATCCGTACAGATGACTAAAAAACACTTAATCCTATTTCTTTCTGCCCTAATTACATTTACCTATTCCTGCAAGGAAGACAACAAGGAAAATTCCCAAATGAAGCAAGTAATGGCCATCCATGATGAGGTTATGCCAAAAATGGGAACCATAGGCAAATTGGTATCGCAATTGGACGAAAAAATAACCAACGACCCCAGTTCTGATTCGATGGCAGCCGCCAGAGAGGATCTAAAGGCCGCACACAAGGCTATGATGGATTGGATGAAAGGGTTTGGAGAACGCTTCGATGGTGATGAGATATTAAAAGGCAAGGCCCTGACTCCGGAAAAACAAAAATGGTTAGACGAAGAGGAATCAAAGGTAAAGGCATTACGGGATCAGATAAACAGCAGTATCAGCCAGGCGCAAGAATTGCTTAACAACCAATAATTCAGAGACCGGCCATTATTCCTTCCAACGCAGTGAAGTAATTATATTTCTAATATCCTGCTGCAGATATACTGCGGCCGGCAAGATTGAATCATAATTGGGCTTGGCATAAAAATACAGGGAACCCGTAACAAAATGCCGGGTGCTATCCGTTACATAAAACTGTGATTGGGAAGCGGCATCGCCCTTTACTTCATAATACATTCCATACACATCATTGGGCTCATTCACCACCGGCTCCTCGTAAATACCGTCGGCTTTTACAACATGCTCATAACTCAGTTTTTGCGCATCGGAGAGCAGCTTGTCCAGATTACCGTCCACTTTCTTGTAATTCACAAATATTGAGCCCCTCATCAAGGGGTAATCCAAAACAAAGGAAGTACCGGATTGGGATTTTAACCTAGCCATTTCGTTGTACCGAACCACAAAATGATCGGTCTCCAAAACCTTTTCATTACCGGCCGGGTATTCCAAACGGAGCATAGCCTTGGGTTTGGGAAGCGCATCATCCTTACAGGCCGACAAGGCAACCATGGCAAAAAATAAAATTCCCCAACTATACTTCATGTGGCAATGTAATTTTTATTTGTTTTAACCGCTTTTTATCCAAACTCTCCACAACAAACTGATACTCTTTAAACCGTACCACCTCACCCCTCTTGGGAAAACTTCCGGCAATCTCCAAGACAAAGCCCGCTACGGTTTCCGATTCTCCTTTTTGCTCTTCAAAATCTTCCTCATCCTCTATTTTGGCCACTCTATAAAAATCCTTTAAGGTGGTTTTGCCATCAAACACGTAGTTAAAATCGTCCAACTTGGAAAATATCAAATCCTCATCATCAAATTCATCGCTAATATCCCCTACTATTTCCTCAATAATATCCTCCAAGGTCACAATTCCGGAGGTCCCACCGTATTCATCCACCACAATGGCCAAATGGTTTTTTTTGGATTGAAAGTCCAACAACAGGTTGTCTAGCTTTTTATTTTCGGGAACAAAATAAGGCTCCCTGATCAGGGACATCCAATTAAAGGTCTTTCGGTCTATATACGGCAGTAGATCCTTTACATACAAAACCCCTAAAACGTTATCCATATTTTCTGAAAAAACAGGAATCCTAGAATATCCATGTGTCTTTATCTCCTCCAGAACTTCCGGGAATTTCATTTCCTCGTTCAAGGCAAAAATATCTATCCTTGGCCGCATTACCTGTTTGGTATCGGTATTGCCAAAGGACACTATACCCTCCAAAATTTTCTGCTCCTCAACAGTGGTATCGCCCTCAGAGGTAAGCTCTAATGCCTGGGACAAATGCCCAACGCTAAGATTACTCTTCTGTTTGCCAAATTTGTTGTACATATAAATGGTTGCAGAGCGCATGGGCATACTTAAAGGACTAAAAACTAAATCCAAGACCTTTAGGGGGTAGGTCATAAAATAAGCAAAAGTAAACCTATTCCTGTTGGCATAAACCTTGGGCAGAATCTCCCCAAACATCAAAATTAAAAAAGTAACCACCACCACCTCAAGAAGAAAGCGCACCGGAACAACCCCCAACACCAAATAGGTAATATCCGCAAAAATGGTATTGCCTATTTCATTGAACAGCAGTACCACACCAATATTAATGGTATTATTGGCAATTAGAATAGTGGCCAACAGTTTTTTGGGGCGGTCCAAAAGCTGGACTATAATTTTCCCTTTGGGGGTCTTTTTTTCCTCAATTTGGTTTACATCGGTTTGCGACAAGCCAAAAAAAGCAACTTCGGCCCCGGAAATAAGGGCAGAACAAAATAAAAGAACAATTAGTATTGCGATTTTTATGGTAAAACCGCTATCGATCGCGATAAAATTCAATAATAAACTAAGGGGGTCTGGGTCCAATAGTCAGATTTTAAATTTAATTAAATTAGAATGGCAAATCGTCCTCCTGTTCAGCTTCACTTCCTCCTAACGGCCCGCTCGCCTTATTTGTTGTTGCAGGCGGACTTTGTTGTTGATTTTGATTGGCCGATTGCGCATTGTTGTTGCTATCACTTTTTGTACTTAAAAAAGTAAAGTCATGAACATGAACCTCTGTAGTATACCGGGTATTGCCATCTTCCCCTTGCCATTGACGGTTTTTTAACCGCCCCTCAACGTATATTTTATCTCCCTTACCCAGATATTTTTCACATATTTCCGCTGCCTTGTTCCTAACTACAATATTATGCCAATCGGTATTGGTCACCTTCTCGCCAGTTTGCTTATTGGTATAGGTCTCATTGGTTGCCAGAGGAAACCTACCTATACAGTTACCACCATCAAAATAGTGGATTTTGACCTCATCTCCCAAATGCCCTATCAGCATTACTTTATTTAGTGTTCCGCTCATAACTTCTATATTAGTTCAAAAGTACTAAATTTTAAACGTTTTAATGAAATCTGCAATTAAAACTGGAACCGGATATTTGTGTAATTCCCCAATTGGTATCCCCTCTTCCAGATTAGCGCTAGGTATTACGATCCAAAACCTGGTATGCAAGTGCTGGTGAGAGAGCTTGTGCACTATTTTATCCCTATTGTAAAGATACACCTCAGATGGCTCCTCCAATCCTTCATAATTGGCCAAATCCTTGGTAAGCTCGCCCACCTCTATATCCTTCTCGGATTCCAAAAGCGGAAATTCATATAGATTTTGCCATATTCCCTTTCCCTTGCGTTGCTGTAGCATTGTTTTTTTATTTTCGTCTACGGGTACCAAATAATTAAAATAACGATCGCGAACCTTGTTCTTTTTTAATTTTACCGGCAAACTCCCAACACTATTTGTAGAAAAAGCCACACAGTCTTCCTTAAGGGGACATTCCTTACAGTTGGGACTCTTGGGAGTACATTGCAAGGCCCCAAATTCCATAATCCCCTGATTGTAATCCCGTATATTCCCC
>JBFHGV010000071.1:0-9091 GCA_041582955.1 Arenibacter sp. | reverse complement strand
CCCGTAACCATTTCTTTTTTGGCAGTTTTGAGCACCTCGCCCCCGTCTTTAAAATAGATTGAATTGGTCAGGTCTTTATATTCCTTTAGCAGCTTTGGTTTTCCAACCTTATCATATCCCAACCAAAGGTTATATCCATCGGGTGATTGTGGGTAGGCACAGGCTATGAAAGCCATAAAAACTAGTAGTGTTGGTTTTATACAGAACATTTTAAAATTTTTGATTAATAATTATAGGTACTCTATAAAGTTAATGAACAAATTAATTGATACATATAATTTTGGGAACAACTACATTATGTAATGATGTCCAGGAACATTTTTGAAAAAAAGGTATGGGGCATATTACAGGACTTTATTCATTCTATCGGGTTATGAAAACCGTATGTTAAATTATCCAAATCTGGCTAATCAAAACAGCTTATTCCAGTCAAAGGTGTTGGATTCTTAGTGAATTTAATAGCACGTATGTTGCCCATTCTAGTAATTATGGCGCATTTGAATAAGGATGCAATTTTTTCTAATTATATTGATACGCCCTAAGTGGTATAGTAGTCGCAAAGCTAGGTGAGAACTTCTAGTTTTTCTGACTACTTTTATGTTCATCTGGGATAATTCAATGATTTATAAAATTATTGTCTGTTTAATGGACATACCATTGATGTTATTTAATAAAATTATGAAAGTTGCCCTAATTCCAACAATCTATATTGTAAGTGTAATATTATTACTTGGCAAGGCCAGTGCCCAGAGCAATGGGGAGGATTATACGTTTGTTAATATAGAGCAAAACAATACACTTCGCGCGGTTTCAGGAATAGTCCAGGATAGTTTGGGATTGATTTGGATGGGTACCAATGGCGTTGGGTTAAAGAAATACAATGGTATTGAATTCAGTTCTTATAAACAAGATTCCAATCATGAAAATACTCTAAATAGTTCATTGATATATGTCGTTTATGTTGACAAATCCAATAGATTGTGGATTGGCTCTGAGGCAGGATTAAATTTATACGATCGTGATTATGATGAGTTTAAAAATGTTGTTCTATATAAAGATTCTATAGCCCTAGAGAACGTTCCTATTAGGGCTATCCATGAAAGTTCTGACGGTACCTTGGTTGTAGGTTCGCACTTTAATGGTCTTTTCCAGATAGATCAAAACGAGGTCAAAGGGCATAGTGTTCCCATCCATACTACCAGTCCCATTTCCGAATTGCAAATAAATAGTTTAATTCAAAGTAGTACCGGTAAGATATTAATGGGGTCCAATAGAGGCCTTTTTGAATACAATGGTACTATTGCCAATCCTATTTTATCCACTTTTGAGGCCAAGTGGGATGAAAAGGATTTCTTGTATAACATAGAGTCAATGCTTCAAGACGATGATGGGTCTATTTGGATAGGTACTTTTTCAAATGGTCTTATAAAAGTAGAGGTAAGTCCATTTAACTCTTATGAAGTACATAATTATAAGATTACTAATCAGCGGATCCTGTCTTTGGCCCAAGCACCAGACGGTAATATATTGTGCGGAACGGAAAACGACGGTCTTTTTGTGTTGAAAAAAAATGGAATTGTCCGGAAGAATTACCGGTATAATAAATTTAACTCCAATAGTATAAAGTCTAATTCCATTTGGTCATTATATGTAGATACACAAGACCGTATTTGGATAGGATATTATAATAATGGGGTAGGGGTCTATGATCGACTTCATGACAAGTTCAAGGATATAAAGAGTCTTGCCAATTTAAACAATTCCTTGCAGTTACCATCTGTAACTGGAATTATACATGATAAAAATGGCCATATATGGATCGGGATGGATGGAGGTGGCATTGATGTCTACGATCCCAATAAAAAGAATATTGTACATCTGAAAGACCCAAAAAATAGGTTAGTTTCCCAATTGAATGCCGGGGATATAGTGGCCCTTTTTATGGATAGTAAGGATAATCTATGGGTGGGAACCTGGAATTCTGGAATATTTTACCTGCCCAATAATGCTAGGACCTTTGTAAATTACAATACATCCAACACCAATGGTGGACTAAAATCTAATCGTATAATGAGTTTTTCAGAAGACTCTAAAGGGGTTGTTTGGATAGGTTCCTATGTAGAAGGATTGCATTCTTTTGATCCAAGAAATAAAAGTTTTAGCCATCATAACAATGCAATATTTGATGACCCAAGTCCTGGCCAGGGAGCTATGCGCATAGTTTTGGTAGATAAAAATGATACTATTTGGATGGGAACTACCAGTGGACTTTACAAACTGTCATCTGATTACAACAAGCCCCAAAAAGTCATTTCGCTACGGGAAAGCATGCATAAAGATGTAGAAAATAAACTTGTTGTAGATGTTATAGTTTCCTTATATGAGGATAGTAAGGGACAAATATGGATAGGGACCGATGGTGCGGGTCTTTGTAGATATGATCCAAATGGTGGCACTTTTACTTGGTATGGTAATAATGATGGACTTGGACAGGAAACAATTGCCTCTATTTTAGAGGATGATAATGGAGATATATGGATGGGAGGTAACAATGGTTTATCCTATATGAATATAGTTGATGGGACGTTCAAGAATTTTGATATGAATGATGGTCTACTTTCAAACGACTTTAATTTCAATTCTGCTTACAAAGACGAAAACGGTATTTTGTATTTTGGTAATTATGGAGGTATCAATTATATAGATCCTAAAAACATGAAGTACAATAACAATAAACCGTTGGTGTATTTTACTGATTTTAAACTGTTTAATAAGTCGGTGGTGCCAAATCAAGGGGACTCCCCATTGCAAAAAATAATAGGACAGACCGAAAGTCTCAGTTTAAACCACCGCCAATCCGTTTTTACTATTGAATACGCAGGTATCAACCTCACTAGGCCAAAAAAAATCAGATATGCCTATTATTTGGAAGGCTTTGAGGATAAATGGAATTTTGTTGGTGAGAATAGAAGTGCTACATATACCAACCTCCCTTCAGGGGATTATATCTTTAAAGTTAAGGCATCTAACAATGATGGCATCTGGAACGAAACTCCAAAAACGCTTAAGCTGAGCATACTGCCCCCGTGGTGGGCTACGAATTATGCCTTGATAACCTACCTATTTCTTTTTTGTGTGATAACTTATGTTTTGGTCCAATTGACAAGACAAAGGATAAGAGAAAAAAGAATTGTCCAATTTGAAAGGGATAAGAGAATACAGGAGGAAACCCTAAACGACAGAAAAATACAGTTTTTCACCAATATTTCACACGAATTTAGAACGCCACTGACATTGATAATCAATCCTTTGGAGGATATTATGGATGATCCAGGACTTGTATTGAGCAGAACAGTGAAGGAAAAGTTGCGAATTATCCATAAAAATACAGCTAGACTTAAGCGTTTAATAGACGAGTTGATGGATTTCAGAAAATTGGAAATCAATAAGTTTTCCATTAAGGTTTCTGAAATGGAAGCCATTGCCTTTGTCAAGGAAATTGCCGGCCATTTTGAAGAAGAGGCGGTACTTAAAAATATAGTTTTTCAGGTAGAATCCGATGATCTTCCCATAACACTATGGAGTGACCCCTCTATGTTGGAAAAGATAATTTTCAATATACTTTCCAATGCTTTCAAGAATACTCCTGATAATGGAGAGATTACCGTAGGGGTTATTAGGTGCAACCATAAGGTAAGCTTTCCGTTATTGTATGGTGAAGAGACCGTACAGGCCCTGGAAATTTATGTACATGACACTGGGAGCGGAATAAAAAGGGAAGAAATAGTTAAAGTTTTTGAGCGGTTCTATCAGGTGGAGAATATGAACAGTCAATATTATGGTGGAACCGGCATCGGCCTAGAGGTAGTCAAAAATTTTGTAGATCTATTAAAGGGGAAGATAGAAGTGGAAAGTGAGGAATTCAAAGGAACCAAATTCAGGGTTTATCTCCCCTTGGGGAATGCCCATTTTAAACCTAGCGAATTGTTTTTGCCTCCTAAGAATGATATTGACCACATTGGTCGGCAGGAATTTGAGGAGGAAATAACACATCAAATATTAGGTACCAACTTACAGAAGACCTTGCTCATTGTTGAGGATAATACAGAGTTAAGGGATTACCTTAAAAACGAATTGTGCAGTGATTATATGATTATTGAAGCTGTTAACGGTGTACAAGGTTTGGATTTGGCTACCAGAAGAATTCCGGACATGATACTGACCGATGTGGTAATGCCAGAGATGGACGGATTTGAATTTTGTAAACATATCAGGGAAGATCTTAAAACCAGTCATATCCCATTATTAATGTTGACTGCCAAAGCGATGACCGACGATTGGGTCAAGGGCATAGATTCTGGTGCTGATGTATATTTGAGCAAGCCTTTTGAGATGAAGGTTTTAAAGGCACAGCTAAAACAAATAATACATAGTAGGCAAGTGCTTTTCAATAAATATTCCAATGATTCCAATAACGTTCAGATTCCTGGTAACTCGACCCATCTGGACAAAAAATTTATCACCAAAGTCTTGGGTTACATTGCAGAGAATATGTCCGATGAAAACCTCAATGTAGAACATTTGGCCGATGAACTTAACTTGAGCAGAAGTCAATTGTACCGAAAGATAAAA
Source organism: Arenibacter sp. (assembly GCA_041582955.1). Lineage (GTDB taxonomy): Bacteria > Bacteroidota > Bacteroidia > Flavobacteriales > Flavobacteriaceae > Arenibacter. The sequence continues at coordinate 4,459 of JBFHGV010000071.1, read as the reverse complement.
GCCCTGACCGGGTATTCGGCAAATGAGTTTTTGCGTAAGATAAGATTGGAAAAGGCAAAGCACATGTTGGTAAACGGTAATGAATCCATAAGTGAAGTATGTTTCAAGGTTGGATTTTCCTCACCTTCTTACTTTACCAAATGTTTTAAGGCCCATTTTGGGGTATTGCCCACCGAGATAAAATAAAGGTAAACTTTTAAGGACGTTTTACCATTTAAATAGATTAGTCCATCCATTGTTTATCCCGAAGCGGCAATATGATAGGATATGTTTAAATATTCAAATTGGGTTTTGGATAATCGGATATTACCTATATGCCCCAAATGTTCTAAAAATCGCTTCAGATGTAGTATGCAAAAGTTGGGAATATGCCGATTTTTACCTTCTTAAGAATTAATAAGGTATGCAAGGGATTTTGACTAATTAAGAATACCAATCTAAAATACATACAAATTGCAATTATCTACAATGGTCCCCAATATTAAAATAATGGTTTTATTCCTGGTCACATTGGTGGGCATATTTGGATGCGGACATAAGGTTATGAAAAAGGATAATTCGCAATTAATTCAAAGTCGTGGTCTTAAGGATGTTTTTTTTAACGATTTTCTTATGGGAGCTGCAGTTAATGGGCAGTTGATAGAAGGAAAAGATTCATTGGCGTTGAAAGTGGTGACTTGTGAATATAATTCCATTAGTCCGGAAAATGTAATGAAGTGGATGTATATACATCCGGAGCCTAAATCTTTTAATTTTGAAATAGCCGATCGGTATGTAGATTTAGGTATGAGAAACAAACTTTATACCATAGGACATACCTTAGTTTGGCATAGCCAGGTTCCTGATTATTTAAATAAGGTAAACGATAGCGCCACCATGGCCAGTTATCTTGAAAATCATATAAAAACACTGGTAACCAGATACAGGGGTAAAATAGCCGCTTGGGATGTGGTAAATGAGGCTTTAAACGAAGATGGTTCCTTAAGACAAAGTGTTTTTTTAAAGTTTTTGGGAGAGGATTATATAAAATGGGCTTTTGAATTGGCGGAGAAAGCCGACCCAGGGGCTCAATTGATATACAACGATTATAATCTTTGGAAACCAGAAAAGAGGCGGGGAGTAGTTAAGTTGGTAAGGCAGTTACAGGATGATGGAATAAAAATAGATGCCATAGGGCTTCAAGGACACTGGAGTTTATACGAACCTTCGCTCGAAGCTATAGAAAAAAGCATTATCACATTTAGTAATCTTGGGCTAAAAGTACATTTTTCTGAATTGGATATTAGTGTACTGCCCAATCCTTGGGATCTGGTGGGAGCAGAAATTAGTCAGAATTTTGAAGAGAGCCCATACATGAATCCCTATCCGAATAGTATGCCGGATTCGGTTCAAATTGCATTGGCCAATCGTTATCAAGATATTTTTAAGCTCTTTTTAAAACATAGGGATAAAATAGATAGGATCACTTTCTGGGGTATAAACGATCAAGGTTCCTGGCTCAATAACTGGCCCATTAAGGGTAGGGTGAACTATCCCTTGCTATTCGATAGAAAGTTTAATCCAAAGATGGCATATGACAGTATAGTTGCCCTTAAATTTTGACTTCACCTTACATTATATTAAAATATACATGACTAAAATTTCACAGAAATTATCCATAAAGGAGAAAATTGGATATAGCTTGGGGGACTTGGCCGCCAACTTGGTTTTTCAGACCTTAATGACTTATCTTGCCTATTTTTATACCGATATTTATGGTCTTGAGGCCAACCATGCCTCTGCAATTATTTTAACGGTAGGGCTTGTAGCGGCCTTTGGATTTAATCCAATTATGGGGGCATTGGCCGATAGGACAAAATCCAAATGGGGGAAATTTAGGCCATGGATTCTTTGGACTGCCATTCCCTTGGGAATTGTGGCGCTATTGGCTTTTAGCACCCCAGATTTTGAATACAAGGGTAAGGTAATTTACGCAGTGGTAACCTATACGCTTTTACTCCTTCTATATGCGGCCAATAATTTGCCATATTCGGCCTTGAGCGGGGTAATAACAGGGAATATGGCCGAGAGGAATAGCCTGTCGTCCTATCGATTTGTAGCCGTCATGTTTGCCCAGTTTTTCGTACAGGTCTTTATGTTGCCCATAATAGAAACAGCCGGAGGAGGTGATAAGGCGATCGGAATTGAAAAAGTGATGACTTGGTTGGCAATTATTGGGACTGTAATGCTTCTGATCACTTTCTTTACTACCAAAGAACGTATTGTTCCTAAACCAGAGCAATCCTCCAGCTTGGCAGAAGATATTAAGGACTTGTTTAAAAATAGGCCATGGGTCATTATTCTGTCCGTAACCACCTTGGTTTTTATTACCCTTGCCCTAAAGGGAGGTGCTTATGTGTATTATTTTGAAAATTATGTTAGTAAGGAAAAGCTAACCCAGTTTATACAACCCATCTTGGATACCTTGGCTGGGATAGGTATTAACTTTTTTGGTGAAAATCCAGTGTCGGCCGGTTTTGGTCTATTCAATGCAGGGGGTATTATATTTATGATCATAGGTATTACACTATCAAAAGGTTTTGCGGATAAGTATGGTAAAAGGGATGTTTTCAGTGTGGCCTTGTTTATGTCAACCTTCTTTATCTTTATATTTTACTTCTTTTCGGCGGAGTCGGTAGGGCTGATCTTTCTTTCGCAAATACTTCACGGTTTTTTCTATGGTCTTACAATTCCATTGCTTTGGGCTATGATCGCCGATGTGGCCGATTATTCCGAGTGGAAAAATAACCGCCGTGCCACAGCTATCATTTTTTCGGCTATGATGGTAGGCTTAAAGGGGGGGCTGAGTATTGGTGGTGCATTGGTGACTTGGATTTTAGGCTTTTATAATTATATAACCAAAGAGGCTGCTGTGGCAGGGGAGGTAATAGTACAACCAGAAACTGCTGTTCAAGGAACTAAATTACTGGTAAGTATTTTTCCTTCCATTCCATTTTTGATTGCCATAGGACTATTACTGTTATATGAAATTGATAAGAAAAAGGAGGTTAAAATAGAACTTGACCTTAAGGAACGAAGAAATAACGGATAAAAATTATAGATCATGCCAGAAGAACCCATATCCCATATCGATTTTGATGAATTAAATTCAAAGGCAATTTCCCAGCCCATTGTAAGCCATTTGTATACAGCCGATCCCTCTGCACATGTGTTTGATGGTAAGATTTATATTTACCCCTCCCATGATATTGATGCTGGAGTCCCATTTAACGATAACGGGGATCATTTTGCCATGGAGGATTACCATGTAATATCCATGGATACCATTCACGGACCGGCCGTGGATCATGGAATTGCCTTACATGTAAATGATGTTCCCTGGGCGAAAAGACAGCTATGGGCTCCTGATGCTGCCCATAAAAAAGGGAAATATTATCTCTTTTTTCCGGCCAAAAGAGCCGACGGTATCTTTCAAATAGGGGTGGCTATTTCGGGCCGTCCAGAGGGTCCGTTTATAGCCCAACAACAACCGATTTTAAAAAGTTATAGCATAGACCCGGCAGTGTATGAAGATGAAGACGGAAGCTATTATATGTATTTTGGAGGTATTTGGGGAGGACAGCTTCAAAAGTACAGGAAGAACATCTACAAGGAGGAGTATAAATTGCCACCAGCTAATGAACCCGCCCTCCTGCCCTTGGTAGCCAAAATGACCGATGACCTTTTGCAATTTGCTGAGGACCCCAAGGAAGTTCAAATACTGGATGAATTCGGTAAATTACTATTGGCAGGAGACAACGATAGGCGCTTTTTTGAAGCTTCATGGGTTCATAAGTATGGGGGCAAATACTATTTTTCATATTCTACAGGGGATACACATTTTATTTGCTATGCGGTAGGGGAGAGCCCCTATGGCCCTTTTACTTATTCGGGACGAATTTTAAACCCCGTTGTGGGCTGGACATCACATCATTCCATCTGTGAAGTAGATGGAAAATGGTATCTTTTCTATCACGATTCAAGCCTGTCCAAAGGAGTCACCCACTTGAGATCCGTGAAGGTTACGGAGTTGGTACATAGGCCGGATGGGACCATAGAAACTATTGATCCCTACAACAATTTATTGCCAATATAATATTTCAGTTTTTACTCAATAATCGAGATTAAAACCTGCTTGCTGCAGACAGGCCTGCCTATGTCGGACAGGCTTGCCCCGAGGTAGTTTACTCCCTTATGGGGATCTGAATATTCCGGCGGGTGTAAAATTATTATCTGTAATGCTTTTAATTAAGTTGAATGAATTGAAGGTAATCATTATTTTTTGCCGCTATAATATAGGATTTATTATTAATATTTACAGGCAGCATGTCCTTGACATCCCCTGGTACAAAAAATCCACTTTGGTTGGCGGGTACGGATTTGAAACTACCTTTTCCATTTCCCTTAAGGAAAAGTCCAT
>JBFHGV010000070.1:0-9122 GCA_041582955.1 Arenibacter sp. | reverse complement strand
CTGAAAATGGACACCAAGCAATTATTAAAAAAAGTTCGTAAAATTGAGATAAAGACAAGACGTCTATCCGACCATATTTTTGGTGGGGAGTACCACTCTACCTTTAAAGGAAGAGGGATGACTTTCAGTGAGGTGCGTCAATATCAATTTGGTGATGATGTACGCTCCATTGATTGGAATGTTACCGCCCGCTACAATGAACCCTACGTAAAGGTCTTTGAAGAGGAAAGGGAACTAACCATGATGTTAATGGTAGATGTTAGTGGCTCGGAGCTCTTTGGTACCAGCAACCAGTTTAAGAAAGAAGTAATCACGGAGATATCGGCCACATTGGCTTTTTCGGCACTACAGAACAATGATAAGGTTGGACTCTTATTGTTTACCAATGAGGTTGAGCTCTACATACCCCCAAAAAAGGGAAAAAGTCATGCCCTGAGAATTATAAGGGAATTATTGGAATTTTCCCCAAAAAGCACGGAAACAAATCTAGGGGCCGCACTTAAATTCCTTACCAACGTAATGAAGAAAAAGGCTATTGTATTTGTTCTATCAGACTTTATCGCTGACGATTACTTGCAAACCTTGCGTATTACGGGAAAGAAACACGATCTTACCGGCATTAGGGTTTTTGATGAAAGGGAGGAGACCATCCCCAATTTGGGAATGGTACAAATGCAGGATGCGGAAACAGGAGCCATTCAGCTAGTAAACACCCAGTCCAAGAAAGTAAGAATGGCATATGGCAAGCATTATAATGAGCGTGTCGCCTATTTTCAGGAAACCTTCACCAAATCTGGTTGCGGGGTTCTTAACTGTAGGGTCGATGAAAGTTATGTAAAAAAATTATTGGGCTATTTTAAGCGAAGAGGTTGATATAAATGATGAACTTGAAATTGAGAATAAATACCGGTTGCCTGCAGTTTCTGCATTATATTACCTTGTGCCTGTTATTTGCTACAACACAGGGTTTTTCCCAAGATGATCCTACCATTAGATCTGAGGTAGATACTACATTTATAAGAATAGGTGAACAAATCCACTTTAAGGTAAGCGTGGAAACCGACACCATGGCACAGGTAATATTTCCAGAAGGACAAACCTTTTCCCCACTAGAAACCATAGAGGCCCTAAAGACCGATACGGTAAAGGAACTGGACCGGATGACCCTTCAAAAAATATACGCCTTGACCCAATTTGATTCGGGCTCCTACACCCTACCCAAACAACAGATCATGATTAATGGGAAGCCTTATTTTACCGATTCCCTTAACATTGACGTAGCCACGGTACCCGTAGATACCCTGGAACAGAAGATGTACGATATAAAACCCATTATCAATGTTGAAAAAGCCAATACAGATCTTTGGAAAATTCTTCTTTGGATATTGGGCATAGTCATTGTTGCCGCAGCCATATTATATTGGTTTGTATTCAGAAAAAAACCTTTGTCCGAGAAAGAAAAGGTCGCCTTATTACCTCCTTTTGACCGTGCTATTCTGGGATTAAAGCAACTGGAAAAATCCAAATACCTGATCCAAGATGATTATAAGACCTACTACTCTGAACTTACGGATATAGTACGCTCCTATTTGGAAGAAGATGTACACGTAACCGCCTTGGAAAGCACTACGGAACAGCTGATTGACAAGTTGGAAATGATGAAGGATGCGGGGCAGTTGAAATTGGATGAGGAAACCATACAACAGTTTAAAAAAGTTTTGCAGACCTCAGATTTGGTAAAATTCGCCAAATCCAAGCCCGAAACCTCCGTTGCCGAGCAGGATAGGAAGTCCGTAGAACAAATTGTCATCAAAACAAAGGAAGCCATTCCAGAGCCTACCGAGGAAGAATTGTTACAGAAGGCAGAATACATAGAGGAACTAGAAAGAAAGAAACAAAAGAAGAAAGTTGTATTGACTGCAGTAGCCGCGGTTGCCCTACTGCTATTATCCACTGTGGCCGCAATTGGGTATTACGGTTTTGGCTATGTAAAAGATACCGTATTGGGCCATCCTACAAAAGAACTGCTGGAAGGGGATTGGGTACAGAGTGATTATGGATATCCGCCTGTAAGCTTACAAACGCCGAAAGTACTGCTGCGCCAGCCCGTAAAGTTACCGGCAGAGGCCAAGGCCTCCATAAAGGAAATGCAGGCTTTTGCCTACAGGAGCTCTATAGGTCTTTTTAGCATAGGTACTACCTCCATAACCCTTGCACAACCAGAGGAACCGGATTTTGACAAGGCTTCGGAACAAATTTTGAAAAATTTTGAGGCACAAGGCGCCAAAAATATTATCACCAAACAGGAAGAATTTACCACCATATCAGGGGTAAAAGGCGTAAAGTTATACGGGAGCGGTAAGTTTGGTGTCCCGGAATCGGACCAATTGGTATCCGGCAATTATACGGTTCTCTTTTTTGGAGGCAAAGGCTTTCAACAAAATGTGATCTTGACCTGGCTAGAAGACGATTCCTATGCCGACCAGATCGTGGACCGAATATTAAATTCTGTAGAAGTAAAAACGAGCTTATAACTGATTGAGAATATTTCCTTTGCGAATCCACAGTTTTTCTGGCTGTTATTACTACTGCCAGTGGCCATGCTTTGGTATGTCTTTAAAAGAAGGGAACAGACAGCTTCTTTAAAAATATCAAGTATCAAAGGGTTTTCCAAAGGCAGCTTTTTGGCAAGACTTAAGCCCGGACTATTTATTATGCGCCTATTGGCCTTGACGGCGATTATTGTTGCCATGGCCAGGCCACAGACCGAAGACATTTCTACCAGGACCAAAACTACCAAAGGTATTGATATTGTTATGGCCATAGATGTTTCGTCCAGTATGCTGGCCAAAGACCTAAAGCCTTACCGTTTGGCAGCCCTAAAAAAAGTGGCGGCCGATTTTATAAACGAGCGGCCCAACGACCGTATAGGATTAGTGGCCTATGCAGGGGAGAGTTATACCAAAACACCCATTACCAGCGATAAGTCTATTGTACTAAGGGCACTAGACGAGATTACCTACGGGCAATTAAATGATGGAACGGCAATAGGAATGGGACTGGCCACTTCAGTTAACAGACTGAAGGAAAGCAAAGCGCTAAGTAAAGTCATTATTCTGCTTACGGATGGTGTAAACAATTCAGGTTTTATAGAGCCCCAAACTGCCGCAGAACTGGCGGTAGAATTTGGAATCAAGACCTACACCATAGGCCTTGGCACCAACGGAAATGCCATGACGCCCATTGCCTATAACGCGGACGGCTCCTTTAGGTATGGTATGCGGGAGGTGGAAATAGAGGAAGACCTCTTAAAATCTATTGCAGCAACTACGGGAGGACAGTATTTTAGGGCCACCAACAACAAAAAACTGGAGGCTATCTACGAAGAAATAAACAAGTTGGAAAAAACCGAAGTAGAGGAATTTAAATATTACAAATACGAGGAAAAATTTAGACCTTGGGTTTATTTGGCCGGGGCCCTACTCTTATTGGAATGGTTACTTAGGAATACCTTATTTAGAAGTTTCATTTAAAAAAGGCTTTCTAACGGATGTACAAATGAAGAAAACAAAATGATTCAATTAGACGAAAAAACATATTTATACCTGTTGTTCATCATTCCGGTGATGGTAGTCCTTTTTGTGCTTCTTCAAATATGGAAAAAAAGAACACAAAGAAAATTTGCGGACCTTACCCTTTTAAAGCGATTGACCCCGGAGCGATCCAAATTTAAGGCAACCGTTAAACTAATTTTAATACTATTGGGCATTGCCTCCCTCACTCTAGCCTTGGCAAATCCGAAAATTGGCACCAAACTGGAGACCGTAAAAAGAGAAGGGGTAGATATTGTCTTCGCCGTTGACGTTTCCAAGAGTATGTTGGCAGAGGATATTGCCCCCAACCGGTTGGAAAAAGCAAAACGCTTGGTTTCAGAAATTATCAATCAATTGGCAAGTGACAGAATTGGAATCATTGCCTATGCAGGCCAGGCATTTCCACAATTACCCATTACCACCGATTACGGTGCCGCTAAGATGTTCCTACAAAACATGAACACCGATATGCTTTCTTCCCAAGGAACGGCAATTGATCAGGCCATAGAATTGGCTTCTACCTATTACGATGATGAAGAGCAGACCAACCGCGTTCTCTTTATTATTTCGGATGGGGAAGACCATTCTGAAGGGAATACAGCCAATGCCGTAGAGGAAGCCACCAAGGAAGGCATAAGGGTATTCACCATAGGGGTAGGAAAGGCAAAGGGAGCACCCATTCCCCTAAAAAGGAATGGTATTGTTGAAAGCCTAAAGAAAGATAGTAAGGGCGAAGTAGTGATTACCAAGCTAAACGAAGCGGTACTCCAAGAAATTGCCAACGAAGGCAATGGGGAATATATTAATGGGGAAAATACCGAAGAGGCCGTTGCCGTTATTAGGGAGCAACTAAACCAAATGGACAAAAAGGAGTTTGAGGCCAAACAATTTGCAGAATACAAAGATCAATTCCAGTGGTTTTTGGCCGCAGGGCTTTTATTCTTATTTTTAGACATTTTTGTCCTGGACAGAAAAACAAAATGGCTTAAAAAATTGAATCTATTTAACGAGCAATAAGGGAGTGGACATGAAAAAGATATTGTTGATCATTGGTTTATTAGGTTCTGTTGCTCAGGCACAGGAGTTGGATAAAGAAAAAGAAAAAGCGGCAAAAATTGCCACCAATTACACTTGGGAAGGCAACAAAGAGCTTTCCGAAAGCAACTTTGTAAATGCCGAAGCCAATTACCGTAAGGCCATTTCCCAGAATGCGGAGAATAGCATTGCCCCCTACAATTTGGGAAATGCGTATTACCAAAATGAAACGTACAGTGAAGCTTTTGGACGGTTTAAACAGGCCGGAGAAAATGCCACGAGCAAGGCAGACAAACACAGGGCATACCACAATATGGGCAATGTCTTTATGAAAAACAAAGAGTACCAAAAAGCGGTGGATGCCTATAAGGAATCCTTAAGAAACGACCCTACGGACGAAGAAACCCGTTATAATCTTGCCCTTGCCAAGGAAATGCTAAAAAAAGAGCAGGAACAGCAGCAAAACGATCAGAACAAGGACGACAATAAGGAACAGGACGATCAGAAAGATCAGGATCAGAATAAGGATCAGGATAAAAAAGAAGGGGACAACAAGGAAGATAATAAAGGTGGCGAGGATAAGCAGGACGAAAATAAGGAAGAGGGCGACCAAGGCGATAAAGGAGACGAAAAGCAAGAAGAGAACAAAGAGGGAGAAGGAGACAATGAAGATGAGCAAGATGACATGCCCAACACTGATGACCAACCGCAGAACCAGCCCAGACCTAATCAATTATCTCCTCAGCAGATAAAAAATCTGCTTGAGGCCATGCAGAACGAGGAGAAAAAAGTGCAGGAAAAAATTGACGCCCAAAAGGTTAAAGGCGCTAGAATTAAAAATGAAAAAGATTGGTAAGAAAAGTGAAATATAAAAGATACATATCAATATTTTCGCTATTGTTCTTGGGACTTCTATTGAATGCCCAAAACGATGACACCGTAACCTTTCAAATGAAACTAAGCAAAGACGTGCTAGGGATCAATGAAAGACTAAGGGTAGACTTCACCATGAACAGGGATGGCGATAATTTTGTCCCCCCCAATTTTGAAGGTTTTAGGGTAGTTATGGGTCCGTCCCAGTCCATTAGTTCATCTTGGGTAAATGGGGTTCGCAGTTTTTCCAAAACCTACAGCTACACCTTGGCTCCTACGGCCAGAGGGAAATTTACCATAAACCAAGCCACAATAGTCATCAAAGGGGAAACCTATAAATCGCTTCCCAAGGAGGTAGAGGTAACGGCTGCAGTAGACCGACCCGATGGTGAAAAAACAGCTGATGATGTGGCCGACGAAAGTTTACATCTGGTCGCTGAAATATCCAAAACCAGCCCCTATCTAAATGAGGCGGTTACAGTGGTTTACAAACTCTACGCCAGCACATCTATAGATGTCACCAATTTTAGGGCCTTGGACAACCCCAAGTACAACAATTTTTGGAGCCAGGACATTCCGGTAACCAGGTATGACGTTCAAAATACGACCTATGACGGAAAGCCCTATAATTCCGTAATTTTAAAAAGAGTAGTCCTCTACCCCCAAAAAACAGGGAAATTGGAAATAGAACCGCTTTCGCTGGACGTTAGCGTACAAGTCCCCACCAACAAACGCGATTTTTTTGGAGGAAGGATATTTGCCCAAACCAGCAAAACCGTATCGGCAGGCAATAGGACCATTAACGTAAAACCCCTGCCTACCCAAGGCAAACCTGCTGGTTTTAGTGGGGCAGTGGGTGATTTTAAATTTTCTGTTACCACCAGCAAAACCCATTTAAACGCTTCAGAATCCCTACAGGCCAAAGTTGCCATTAGCGGTAAGGGAAATTTAAAATTATTTGAAATTCCTAGCTTAAACCTTCCCAGTTCCTTGGAAGTCTATGAGCCAGAATTTAATGAAAGTGTCAGGACCAACCTCTCCGGTATGGAGGGCAGCGTAAGTGATAGCTATACCGTTGTACCCACATATAGAGGAAAATACCCCATTCCCAGTATAACCTTTAGCTTTTTTAATCCCAAGACCGAATCCTATCAGACCCTAAACTCTGAAGAAATTCTCATCAATGTTGTGGAAGGGCCCTCAAGCGGGCCATCCAATACGGCCAACCCCAATACCAGTAACAAACAAATGGTAGTGGCCACAGGAAATCAATTTGTGTTCAACAAATTAAAGCCCAACCTTACTGCCATTGGACATCAACATTTCTTTGGCAGCAGCAGTTTTTACCTTTGGTGGCTGCTTCCCCTTATTCTTATCCCATTGGCCATTATTTTTGGAAAGAGAAGGGAAGCTATAGCCAGTGATATAGAGGGGAATAAAATTAAGAGGGCCAATAAACTGGCCAGAAAATACCTCTCGGCAGCTAAAAAAGCCCTAGGTTCCAAGGACTCCTTTTATGTAGCACTGGAAAAAGCCTTGCACAATTATTTAAAGGCCAAACTAAAAATTGAGACCTCGGAATTCAGCAAGGATAAAATAACTACCTTACTGACTGAAAAAAATGTAGACCCAACCACCCAGGACGGCTTTGTTGGATTATTAAAAAGTTGTGAAATGGCCAGGTACAGCCCGTTCTCGGATGTACAGATGCAGCAGGATTACAATAAAGCCAGTGAAGTAATTTCGCAATTGGATAAACAAATTTAAGCAATGCTACGTGTAATAACCATATTAGTTTATTTGGCCTGTACCTTGGGATATTCTCAAAACCAAGAACTGTTTAACAAGGCCACCTCCTATTACAACGAGGGTGAGTATACCAAGGCCGCGGACAGCTATTTGCAGATATTGGAGAATGGCGAACATTCTGCCGCCCTTTATTTTAATTTGGGCAACACCTATTACAAGCTCAATGATATAGCCCCTAGCATTTATTATTATGAAAAGGCCCTATTGCTTAAACCCAATGACCAGGACATAAAGAATAACCTGGCCTACGCCCAAAACATGACCTTGGATGCTATTGAGCCACTTCCCCAAACCAGTTTGTCCAGGTTCTATAACAAGCTTACCCACTACCTTTCTTTTGACCAATGGGCCTACGTAGCCATCGTCCTTATGATGCTATTTGTGGGCTGTTATATTGCCTTTTATTATTTTAAGTTTGCCACGCAAAAGCGTATAGCCTTTATTAGCAGCATTATTTTCTTACTGGGCAGTCTTATGGCCGTTTTTCTAGCCTACTTTCAATTTCAAAAGTTTAATTCTGACCAACCTGCCATAGTCTTTGCAGAGGAAGTGAGTATTAAATCGGAACCCAACAACAGGAGCCAGACCGTTTTTAACCTCCATGCCGGTACAAAAGTCAACATCCTTGAACATTTAAACGACTGGACAAGGATAGGTATTTCGGACGGATCTTCGGGCTGGATTCCGGCCGAGGAAATAAAAATTCTTAAAGATTTTTAATATTTCCTTAACGACTAATAAAACAGTTGGTGTTATATTTGCCACAATCTTCATTTTTATGAAAGTATTTGCTCGTTTTGTTTTACTAGGTTTTTGGCTATTTGCCATAGTGGCTCCGAGCGCCATTACATTACTGGATATAGACAATCCGGTTATAGTCACCAACCTTAACGAAGAAGAACAGCAAGAAATACTTAAGAAATCTCCGGTAGAGGAGAAATTCGTAAATAATGGATATCTTGATTTTATATTGATAGCCCTATCCCAAAAATCTTTTAGGGGAACATACCACCCTATGGGCATCAAAGATTTTTCACTTGAAATTCTCCTACCTCCACCTGAACATATAGGTTAATCTTATCAGTCAAATTATTTTTTTGGATTAACTAATAACCTGTCCTTAATTTTCATTAAGGACAAAACTATTATTTTATATGTTTAAAACTTTAAAAAGCGACCTTCCCGCAAGTGTCGTAGTATTTTTTGTTGCTTTACCTCTTTGTCTGGGCATCGCATTAGCCAGTGGGGCCCCCTTGTTTTCAGGTTTAATTGCCGGTATTATTGGCGGTATCGTTGTTGGAGCACTTAGTGGTTCCAAAATTGGTGTTAGTGGGCCGGCAGCCGGTTTGGCCGCGATTGTATTAACAGCTATTGGCGCCTTGGGAGGATTTGAAAACTTTCTGGTTGCCGTTGTACTGGGTGGAATCATCCAGCTGATATTTGGCCTTCTAAAAGCTGGAATTATTGGATACTATTTTCCCTCTTCCGTCATCAAGGGTATGCTTACCGGAATAGGTATCATTATCATTCTAAAGCAAATTCCACATTTCTTTGGTTACGACCCTGATCCTGAAGGGGATTGGGCCTTTTTCCAAGTAGACGGAGAGAATACCTTTTCAGAAATTCTGAATACCGTAAACAATATCAGCCCCGGGGCAACACTGGTGGCTGTCATAGGCTTGTCCATATTGTTGTTATGGGACAAGGTACTATCTAAAAAAGGCAAGATCTTTCAACTAGTTCAGGGACCTTTGGTTGCTGTGGCAATAGGTATCATTTTCTTTGTTTTAACCCAGAATAGCACCTTTTTGT
>JBFHGV010000069.1:0-9145 GCA_041582955.1 Arenibacter sp. | reverse complement strand
TTAAAGAACAATAATCATGAAAACGAAAAACATAGAAATAGTAGTAGCGCCTAAGGAGCCACATTTTGTTGGCGACGGATTTAGGGTGCATAATTTTATTCCCAGTGGGTATCGTCTCGATATGCAGCGAATGGATCCTTTTATACTTTTAGATTACAATTCTCCTTATTACTTCCCTCCTACCGATACTCCAAGAGGGGTTAGTGTTCACCCTCATAGAGGGTTTGAAACGGTCACTATCGCTTATCAGGGCAAGGTAGCACATCATGACAGTTCAGGGAACAGTGGAATCATTGGTGAGGGTGATGTACAGTGGATGACAGCAGCATCTGGGATACTGCATAAGGAATATCACGAAGAAACATTTAGTAAGGAAGGGGGGTATTTTCAAATGGCTCAATTATGGGTAAACCTTCCTGCAAAATACAAGATGTCTCCCCCAAAATACCAAGAAATTACCAAATCCCAGATCAACAGGTTCCAATTGCCCGACCACAAAGGAGAAATAGAGGTAATTGCTGGTACATATCGGGATGTGGAAGGAGCTGCCAGTACCTTTTCTGATGTAAACATGTTCAACGCCAGATTGGAAGTTGGTGCCGAGGCAGATTTTAATTTTCCGGCTGCCCATAATACCGCCCTATTAGTGGTTAAAGGTGAGATTAAAGTAAACGGGGAACGAACTGTAAGCGCTGATCACTTTGTACTCTTTGAAAATGAAGGAGAGCATTTTCACATACAGGCCAGGGATAAATCTATAGTTCTGGTGTTAAGTGGAGCCCCTTTAAATGAACCTATTGTGGCCCAGGGTCCATTTGTAATGAACAATCGTGAGGAAATAGTTCAGGCCATATCGGATTATAACCTAGGGAAATTTGGATATTTGGAAGACTAATGTTTATCTTAGAATAAGTATAACGGTCTAATAAACTGGGCCGTTATGCACACTTTTACCTTTTATTAAAAACCGTGAAGGATTAATAATACTGGTATACGGAAATGCATGTGAATCCAGCATTGCTCTCACCAAATGCCAACATAATTGATCCGGTATCCCCCTAACATCTAAAAACTTGAGTCATGGCGTATGAATTATTAGACAATACCGAAGACAAACAATATGAATTTCATATAGAAGGTGTTTTGGCCAAAATAGAATATAGAAGGGCCAACAACAAAATATACCTCACCCATACCGAAGTTCCAAAGCAATTGGAGGGTAAGGGGATTGCTTCTTCTTTAGTACATAGTGTATTGGAGGATATTGAGAAAAAAGGCTTAACTTTAATCCCTATGTGCCCCTTTGTGGCGGCGTATATAAAAAGACATCCTGATTGGAAAAAATTAGTTTTAAAAGGTATTAATATTTCGTGATTATGGAGCCCAAAGAAAATTTCAAGGAATATTCCAATGGTGATATAACCATTGTATGGAAGCCTCATAAATGTATACATTCCGGGATCTGTGTTAAAACCCTGCCTAAGGTATACAACCCCAAGGCTAAACCGTGGGTATCACCAAATAATGCCGGAACGGAGGAATTAAAATCGCAAATATTAAAATGCCCTTCAGCGGCATTATCATTTTATACAAACGTTAAAAAATGAACAAGGAATAATGGGGAAAAAGAGTTGTTTGGTATTGTTAATACTTTTAATTGGTCTAGGGTGTACTGAAGAAAAAGAAATGAGTCATATAAATCCCATAAACTGGAAAAAAAGATATGCCAATCTCCCTGCCAACGATACCTTAATAAAAGGTAGTTCTTACCTCTCTATTTATTCGTCCATTTATGATGGAACTGAAAAAACACTACATCACTTAACGGCCACGGCCAGTATGAGAAATGTAAGTGTTACCGACTCTATATATATATTAAAAGCCGAATATTACAATACCCAGGGTGATCTTATTAGAACCTATTTTGACACCCCTATATACCTAAAGCCATTGGAAACCATTGAGATTGTTATAGATCAAAATGACAAGTACGGCGGTACAGGTGCCAATTTTGTTTTTGATTGGGCCGTATCATCCAACGAACACGAACCTATTTTTGAGTCTGTAATGATCTCCACCACCGGACAACAAGGGATTTCTTTTACCACCCAAGGAATTAAGTTATAGTATGCTTAATATTTACCAATCAAATTAGCCCAACTTCCATCGGAAAATAAGTTATCTTTAATTGGACCTATTTAAGTCTACATTAAATTATTAGGCAACGTACGTATTGGTTAATTTGACCTCAAGACGTATTGTACGTTAGCATGTGTTGCTCACCAGCGGCATAAAATGCCATAAAAAATAGTTAGAGCGACCAAATTTATTGAATAGACTTCCGGTAGGCCTGCTTTTGCCGCATTGTAAGAACGCTATTGGTGTTGTTTAGATTGGGCAACTGTGGCAAATAACAAAACTTATATGATTAATGCACCATAAGAACAATAGAACATGAATATAATACAGAACATTCCGGAGCATATATTTGAAAGCATTGGTATTGTGGCAGGGCTCAGTGCTTGTTTGGTCATCGGCATTCAAGTTGTTAAGGAATTCCGTTACAAACATCCCAGTAGTCTTTCCAACGGTTTTGTTTTTGGATGGGTATTTATTTACCTTTTTTGGTGCTTTTACGGTCTGCGCTTTAATGCAGTGGCACTCTGGCTTACCAATGCCATTGCGGTAGTCCTACAATTAATGTTGTGTTTTATTGTGATTAGAAAGAGAAAGCGCTACTCCTCCAATACCTAATAGAACGGCTTAATATGATCTACTAGGAGGTCTATTAAAGTTTTGCTCTGTAGGTCATTTAGATACAGCTTATTGTTCAACTTTAATGACAACTCAACTAGTGACCATCCTTTAATAATTGCCCCTGCCTATTTTTGGTGATCAATTTAATAAAATGAGGTCTATTTATTATAGGTAATAATGGGTCATCGGTAGCTTTGGCCTTTGCCTTTATTGAAGTAAGCGGCCCCATTTAGAGGTAGGTAAGCTTCCATATTATAGTGAAGAAACCATTGGATTGTAGGGAATTTGAAAATAGGCGGGTTTGTGTTCCTATAACTTGTGAGTGACGATAAATCATTTTCCATTTTTACAAAAGGCGAAATAAAATATGTAGGGATGTAAAAAATAATAATATGCTAAAAATTTACCTAAAGTCGTTCTACATGTATCATTTGTTTCCTTTTTGATTACCTTTCTTGCCATGTTGCCGTTTGCACCAACACAATTAAGTCCTAAAAAAGAATAAACTGTACATCATGCAAAAATTAATTTTTTCAATTCTAGTATTTCTAAGTCTTCAGCTAAATGCCCAAACCTTTGATTTTAAGATAGACCATTCCTCCTTGATTGTTAACAATCTGGACGCCACAGCAGATTTTTATGCCAATATTCTGCAATTAAAAGAAATACCGCATCCGGACAGAGCTCCGGGGTTTAGATGGTTTGCCGTACAGGGCAATTCGCAGCTTCATTTAATCTATAAGGATACCGTGGTTATGAAGAAGCATAAGTCCATGCACCTATGTTTATCTACCCCAGACCTGAAGGCCTTTATTGATCATTTGGAGAACAATAATATTGAATATGAAGATTGGCCTGGTAAAAAGGGGACAGTTACCTTACGTTCTGATGGGGTTCAACAAATTTATCTAAGGGACCCAGAAGGGTATTGGATAGAAGTAAACAATGCTGCACATGAGTAATTGTTCTATGTAATAATTTGGTAGGATTTATTACATTTGGATACGGAAGTAAAAAACAGAAAAAGCATATGAACAATACCCATGAAGCCCGGAAAACTATAGTAGACCCCCTATTAAATAAAGAGGAGGTCAACTGGCAAGAGGTACTTTCCACCGTTATCTCTGGATTTGACTGTAGTACTGGAACCATTCATTTTTTGGACGAAAAAACCACTTTATTAAAGGTGCAGGCCCATCAAGGTATACCTCCATTTTTACTACCCAAGCTGTCCGAGATCCCTATAGGAAAGGGTATGGCAGGCATAGCCGCAGAGCGGATGGAAGCAGTAGAAATGTGTAATCTTCAAACCGATGATTCTGGAGTGGCCAGGCCTGCCGCCAAGGAAACTAAGGTAGAGGGCTCTATTGCCGTACCCATGATACTAGACGGAAAATTATATGGAACACTGGGCATTGCTAAACCCGTGCCTTATGACTTTACCGAAAATGAAGTAAAGGACCTTTTAAGCATTGGCGAAAAAATAAGCAAATACTTGAGCGCCTAGCTTAATTGTTGCTTTGTCCCCTATTACCTTAAAGTAGGGTTTAGATTAAAACAAAATAGACACTGCAGAGCAAAGCTATAACACCGTACCAAAATAAAAAAGCAGGGAATCCCAATATGAGTTCCCTGCTTTTAAAGTACATAATTGCTTTATTTACACCCTAGTAATTTTGGCGCCAATAGCACGCAATCTTGTATCTATATTTTCATAACCTCTATCTATTTGTTCTATATTGTGTATGGTAGAGGTACCTTTGGCCGATAGTGCAGCTATTAACAAGGACACCCCTGCCCTAATATCTGGAGATACCATGGTGGTAGCCTTTAAGCTCGATTTAAAGTTATGACCAATAACGGTGGCCCTATGCGGATCACAAAGAATAATCTTGGCGCCCATATCTATTAATTTATCCACGAAAAACAATCGGCTTTCAAACATCTTTTGGTGTATCAAAACTTCTCCTTTTGCCTGTGTGGCCATCACCAGAATAATACTTAGTAAATCTGGCGTAAGTCCGGGCCAAGGGGCATCTGCCACGGTAAGGATAGAGCCGTCTATATAATTTTGGATTTCGTATCCATCCTGTTCCGGGATAATAATATCATCGCCTTGGCGTTCCAATTGTATACCCAGTTTTCTAAAAACAGAAGGTATCTGTCCCAAATCGTCCCAACTAACATCCTTGATGGTTAAATGACTTCTGGTCATAGCCGCCAAACCTATCCAGCTACCTATCTCGATCATGTCCGGCAACATTCTGTGCTCCGTACCTCCAAGGCTATCAACACCTTCTATTTCCAATAGGTTAGATCCAATTCCGCTAATTTTGGCCCCCATCCTGTTGAGCATCTTGCACAACTGTTGTAGATAAGGTTCACAGGCGGCATTGTATATGGTGGTCTTGCCATCTGCCAAGACTGCTGCCATTACTATATTGGCCGTTCCTGTAACTGAAGCTTCGTCCAATAACATATAGGTGCCCTTCAACTTTTGGGCCTCAACCCCATAGAAGTGTTCCTCTTTATTATATCTGAACTTGGCTCCCAATTTTATAAAACCTTCAAAATGTGTATCCAATCGTCTACGCCCAATTTTATCACCTCCCGGTTTTGGGATGTATCCTTTTCCAAAACGGGCCAACAACGGACCAACCAACATAATGGAGCCCCTAAGTCCCCTGCCGTCTTCTTTGAATTGGGCAGATTGTAAATAATCCAAATTAATATCATCGGCAACAAAGGTGTAGGAACCCTTGCCCTTTTTCTGGATCTTAACACCCAAATCTTCCAATAAGGATATAAGTTTGTTTACATCTACTATATCGGGGATGTTGGTTATGGATACTTTTTCTGAAGTGAGTAATACGGCGCAAAGTATCTGTAAAGCTTCATTCTTTGCTCCTTGCGGTGTAATTTCACCATGTAATTGATGACCGCCTTCTATTTTAAATGTTCCCATTAAAGTTTGAGAATATTAATATCGCTTTTTACCGCGATTTTGATTTCTTTGTGTTTTCTTTCCTGTATTGCTCCTTGGTGTCTTAGCTACACGGTTTTTAAGGAATTGACCGCTTTCGGTAAGGTTTTCACCTTCTTTGGCAAGGTCTATTTCCCCGTTACTAAGCTCATAAAGGTGTTTAAAGATCACCTTATCGTCTACCGTATCCTTATTCCAGTTTAGGTAACACTTTTTCATATGGTTGGCAATGGCATACTCCAATCCGTCTCTCATATCACCTTTTTCCCATTTTACGGCCACATCGATCATACGTTTAATATTGTTCCCGTAAAATCTGTATTTAGGAAAGTTTTGTGGATACTCTAAAGGTTCGGGACGTTTTTGCAAGGTCTCCTTGGAAGTGATAGGAAACGGGGATTCCACATTCAGTTTAAAATCGGACATAATAAACAATTGGTCCCATAGTTTATGCTGAAAGTCCGGAACATCTCTAAGGTGTGGTTGAATATTGCCCATTACACTAATAATGGCCTGTGCCACACGATTACGTTCGGCATCGTCCTCTATAGATATAGCGTGATCTACCATTTTCTGGAAGTGACGCCCATATTCAGGTATAATGAGCTTTGACCGCTCAGTATTGTATTCTAAGTTTTCTACTAAATTCAAATTGAAATATTTATTGCTTATGATTTATGATAAGGAAGTATTCTAGATAACGTCTGCAAAATAACAAAATTATGGCAGATATACTATTTTATAGCGATATAACCCCTTTTACCTGCCCTACCTCCTTGTATTTTGCTATAACTTCCTCAGGATTCTTCAAGGTTACCGTAATAGACAGGCTAGTGTATTTGGCATTTTTGGATTGCTTGGATTCTATAACTGCACCGGTATTGTCAAAAATATCCTGGATCTGATTTATCTTTTCAGGATCTGTTGGTACTATAAATTTGTAAAGGTAATTGGAAGGCCATTGGGTACTTTGTTCCAATTGCTCCCTTAATCTACTGTAAAATTCGTCTGATTTTGCTTGATCCATGCCAATGTTTTTGCAAATATATAAAGTATCATTGGCAATTTTTTAATCTTATGGGTATTTCATTACTTTGCAAGATCATTTTATGTGATTATAGGCATAACTTTAAATGACACCGTTTGAGTATCCAGAAAATTGTTATTACGGGGGGTCCCAGTACCGGTAAAACCTCTATTATAGAAAAAATAGAAAAGAAAGGTTTTCATTGTTTCAATGAGATTTCTAGACAGATTACCCTAGAAGCCAGAAAGCAAGGAATTCCCCAATTGTTTGTGTCTGATCCCCTCCTCTTTAGCGAACGCATAATAGAAGGGAGGATAAAACAGTTCAAGGCTGCAGAAAACATGGATAAACCCTTGGTGTTTTTTGACCGGGGAATACCTGATGTGGTGGCCTATATGGACTGTTTTGGTCAAACCTATGGAGAGCATTTTGTGGAAAGCTGTACCTTGCACAGGTATGACCATGTGTTCCTACTACCACCATGGCAAGAGATACACGTGTCCGATAATGAACGATACGAGAATTTTGAACAGGCCGTACGTATCCACAATTACTTGGAACGCGCCTACAAGGGATATGGCTATAACATTATTGACGTTCCCAAGGAAACCGTAGAAGGAAGGGTTACCTTTATACTTAATAAAATAAAGAATCTATAGTGCCGCAGCACCCTAAGGAGATATTACAACAATATTGGGGCTTCCCCAATTTTAGAAATTCCCAGCAAGCAATTATTGAGGCGGTACTGGCCAAACAGGATGTTATGGCATTATTGCCAACTGGCGGCGGAAAATCTATCTGCTACCAAGTCCCGGCCTTGGCCAATGACGGGATATGTATTGTGGTATCGCCTTTGATCGCCTTAATACAAAATCAGGTAGACACCCTAAAGAAACTTGGGATAAAGGCCATTGCCCTTACTGGTGGCATCTCTTTTGGGGAAGTAAACGATCTGCTGGATAACTGCCTTTACGGCAATTACAAGTTTCTATACCTTTCCCCTGAAAGATTACAGCAAGAACTGGTCAAGGAGCGCATTAAACAAATGAACGTAAACCTGATCGCCATAGATGAGGCACATTGTATTTCCCATTGGGGAAATGATTTTAGGCCTGCTTATTTGGAATGTGATATCCTTAGGGAATTGGCTCCCCAATCTCCCATGATAGCCCTTACGGCCACGGCTACGGACACGGTGGTGAAGGATATATGCCAAAACCTTAAGTTGCAAGACCCCTTATTGGTAAAGGATTCCTTCTCCAGAAACAATATTACCTACAGCCTATGCTGGGAAGAAGATAAAAAATACCGACTAAAAGAACTGTGTGGCCAAGTCCGTAGCAGCGCTATTGTATATGTGCGAAGTAGACGAATGACCACAGAACTTGCCTCCTACCTAACGGCACAAGGGCAATCGGCAACATTTTTCCATGGTGGACTATCCAAAAAGGACAAGGACAAGCGACTAACGCAATGGTTGCAGAACAAGGTAAAGGTGATGGTGGCCACTAATGCTTTTGGAATGGGAATAGACAAACCAGATGTGGGCCTGGTAGTCCATTACCAAATTCCGGACAGTGTAGAGAATTATTTCCAGGAAGCAGGAAGAGCCGGTAGGGATGGGAATCCTGCCAATGCCATACTAATTACCAATGAAACGGATAAGACCCAGGTACGTAAGCAATTTCTAAGTGTGTTGCCCGACGTGACTTTTATTAAGTTGCTCTATAGAAAACTCAATAATTATTTTCAAATCCCTTTTGGGGAGGGTAGCGGAGAAACCTTTGCTCTACCCTTTTATTCATTTTGCAGCATATATAAGTTAAATACGGCATTGGCCTATAATGGGTTGCGGATATTGGATCAGAATTCTGTGCTATCCCTAACTGAAGCATTTTCACAGAGGACCAGCATACGAATGATTGCTTCCAAAGGGGAAATATTTGATTATTTGGAGAAACACCAGAAATCGGCCCCCGTTGTCCAAGTGATACTGCGCACTTATGGAGGTGTATTTGATTATGAAACAAAAATAAATCCCCATTTAATCTCCACCAAGGTAAAGTATTCCGAAAAGGAGGTGCTTGCCACACTCCTACAATTGGAAAAGGACGAAATAATAGAATACAAGGCACAGAGCAGCGATCTGGAAATTACGTTTTTGGTTCCCAGAGAGGACGAGCGCACCATAAATATATTCGCAAAAAAAATAAAGCATATCCAACAGGTAAGGACAGATCATGTAAACGCCATGCTGGCCTATATAGATAACCATAAGCGCTGTAGGAGCCAACAGCTACTAGCCTATTTTGGAGAATCTAGCAATAATAATTGTGGCAAATGTGATGTATGCCTAAGGAAAACCCCTATAGATAAGG
>JBFHGV010000068.1:0-9165 GCA_041582955.1 Arenibacter sp. | reverse complement strand
GACAAAATTTTTCAAGCAAAGGAAAAGTTTTTGGAACTCAAGGCAGAACACGAAAAGGTTATTATAAACAAGGATAAGAAAATTTCCGAAGCCGAGAAACGTACCCGTGATAAGGAATCCCAGGTGAGTAGTGAGTTGGCCAAAGGGAAAAAGCTTGGTGAGCAATTGGAATCTAAAATAAAAGAGGTCAATTATAAGAGCGAGTTTTTAGATAAGAAGCAATCCGAGTTGGAGAAATTGCACAAGAGTCAGGTGCAACAGTTAGAGGTGATATCTGGCCTTTCTGCCGATGAGGCCAAATCACAGCTATTGGAGTCGCTAAAAGATACGGCAAAATCCGATGCTATGGCCTTTATTCAGTCTACCGTGGAGGAGGCAAAATTAACGGCCCAGCAAGAAGCTAAGAAAATCATAATAAATACTATTCAGCGAATAGGAACAGAGGAAGCCGTTGAAAACTGTGTATCGGTCTTTAATTTGGAGTCCGATGACGTTAAAGGGCGTATTATTGGTAGGGAAGGTAGAAATATAAGGGCTCTGGAAGCCGCAACTGGAGTGGAGATAATAGTAGATGATACACCAGAGGCCATTATTCTTTCTTGTTTTGATTCGGTTCGTAGGGAAGTAGCCCGTTTGTCTTTGCACAAGCTGGTAACAGACGGAAGAATACACCCTGCGCGAATTGAGGAAATTGTTAAAAAGACCGAAAAGCAGATAGAAGAGGAAATTGTAGAAATAGGTAAGCGAACCGTTATAGATTTGGGGATACATGGTCTGCATCCAGAATTGATCAAGGCTGTAGGTAGAATGAAATATCGTTCCTCATACGGTCAGAACCTGTTGCAGCATTCCAGGGAAGTTGCCAAGCTATGTGGGGTAATGGCGGCCGAGTTGGGAATAAACCCAAAATTGGCAAAACGAGCAGGATTGTTGCATGATATAGGGAAGGTGCCCAATACTGAAGCTGAGGTAGAAACACCCCATGCTATTCTAGGGATGCAGTGGGCAGAGAAATTTGGAGAAAAACCAGACGTTTGCAATGCCATTGGGGCCCACCACGATGAGATAGAGATGAAAACACTTATTTCTCCTATTGTGCAGGTCTGTGATGCTATTAGTGGCGCCAGACCGGGAGCAAGGAGGCAAGTACTGGATTCCTATATTCAGCGTTTAAAGGATTTGGAGGAAATTGCATTTGGATTTGGAGGCGTACAAAAAGCATATGCCATCCAAGCAGGTAGGGAATTAAGGGTTATCGTAGAGAGTGAGAAAGTTAATGACGACAAAGCAGCTGAGCTCTCTTTTAATATTTCACAGAAAATACAAACAGATATGACATATCCTGGTCAGGTCAAGGTTACCGTTATTCGCGAGACCAGAGCTGTTAACGTGGCTAAATAGGATTTGTTAAACTATATACCAAGGTCCCAAAATTACCTTTTATGAGGTGATTTTGGGACCTTTGCTTTGGTAATATATCTTTGTAGTAACATACAGCCCAGTTGCTTGTTTAAGAGGTATTGCCCTGTGTCTGGTTCTATTGGCTACTTGTAGGGTTTGCTAAGTTTTTTGGTTTTAAACGACGACAATTTTTTTAAAGCGGTTGCGGTCCATTCCTTCCAAAAGGATTGTTTTGATAAATCAGTGTAAACGGCAGTATCGTACTCTTGTTGTTTAGATTGTAGTTCCTTGTTTATCTCATCGCCAATACGCTCTACGTTTTTTAACAAATCCTGATAGTTCCCAATTTCATTATGCAGCCGTTTTACAAATTTTCTGGCATACAGTTCAGTAATGTCAAAATGTAGTTGTTCGTGATCCAGTACCATGGCCTGGTTTAGGTTTTCTTTAAAATAAGAGGATTCGCAATCAAAATAAGTGTCCACTTCTACCAATACCAAGTTTTTTTTAGATAGGATGCTCGTGGTGTAACCAAAATAGCTATTGGTAGCTGCTACAAAGCTCTTGTCGTGGGTTGAGGCCTTGAAGTCGCTTACCGTTAATTTTCGCTCTGAATTCCAAAGAATTTCCTTTTCATAGATTTCGGGATTGGATACCCAGTAAATATTTCCCTTTATCCTGTGACAGGGGTTTAGAATGGCATTGGGAAGCTTATGTTCTGTAATTACCAAAAGGTTGCCTCCTATTTTAATGGCTTCACTTTTTGCAGAATGTTTTACTTGGCGAAAATTGCAATCCCCGGTAAACCCATTGTGTCTTGTCTTAATGGTGCCCAGCATAAGGGAATCGCGAATATTTGGGGGATCTGTGGTAATGACAAAAACTGGGTTGTGTTCTGTCCTTTTGGGAAGGGGAGGCTCTTTAAACTCTTTTACGATTATACGTGGTGTACCGCAGGCCGTTAGAATAACGGCTAGGACAAGCCCCGTTGTACAACAGGACATTGTCTTTGCTATTGGCCGATATTTTAATAAGGTTTGTGTTGTGATTTATTCCTCCTCGGTTGAAGAATCCTCTACGTTTTCGGCCTCTTCCGCCTCTTTGATTAAATTGTTTTCCAGTATGTTGAGCTTCTTCAGTTTGGCTTTCCAAGTGGCCAAGGACTCCTTGTGGTTGTTGATGTTTTTGATGACTTCCTTAACCAAGGGATTATCTTCTGATGCATTGGAGAAGAACTGTAAATTGTTTTCCAGTTGCCTGATTTCGCTTTTGCTTTCGTCTATTTTTCTTCTTATAAAGGTGCGCTCGTTAGAGATGGCATAATCATTGTCATTGTTGGCCAATTGCTGAATTTTGTTGCCATACTTCATCAGTTCGGCCTCCTGTCTATTGATGTTTAATTTTTTGAAGAGTGCATCAAGAATTTTGTTGAATTTGGCATTAATGCTCTTTTTGTTAAAAGGCACTCGTCCAGAAGATTTCCATTCAGATATAAATTCTTTAATGGCTGCCAGATCTTTATCTTTATCCCCGCTTAGTTCAAATACTTTTAATTTATCAAGGCATTTACTTTTCTTTTCAAAATTTTCAACCTCTTCCTTATGGGCTTCATTTTTTAGGGCGTGCAGCCGGTCAAAATAGTGGTTGCAGGCGTTTTTAAACTCCTTCCAGATCTTGTCGGAGTATTTTCTGGGGACATGTCCTATCTTTTTCCAGTCATTTTGTATCCTTTTCATTTCTTGGGTAGTGGTATCCCAATCTTCGCTGTCTTTTAAAGATATAGCCAGTTCTAGTAAGGCTCTTTTCTTATCCAGGTTTATTTGTTGTTCTTTCTTGAGGTTTTTATAATAGCTGTTCTTATTTCTGTTAAACTCCCTTACGGCCTCCTTAAAACTGGCCCAAGTCTCCTCATTTACCTTTTGGGGTACTTTCCCTGCTTGGAAAAAAGACTCTCGTAATTGCTCTATTTCCTTTATCTGCTTTTGGATCTCCCTGTGGTTAGAGGCAACATTGTTGGTGATGGCCTTTATAGACTGGATTATTTCGTTTTTCCTTATCAGGTTTTGTTCATATACCTTTTCCTGTTCCTTGTAGTATTCCTGTCGCCTTTGGTGTAGTGCTTTGGTGGCACTGCTAAACCTTTCCCAAATTTCTTCCCTGAGCTCTTTTCCAACCGGGCCAATATCTTCTTTCCAAATTTTGTGAAGGGTCTGTAGCTCTTGAAAGGCCTTGTTTAGATCTTCAACCTTTACCAGTGCTTCTGCACGTTCTACAATTTTAAGTTTTTCCTCATAATTGTGTTTAAAGTCCAAATCCCTTAATTCACGATTCAAATGAAGAAAGTCGTAGAATATTTCAATATGATGATGATAAGTTCGCCATACATCATTATAATTGGTTCGTGGAATAGGCCCGGCATTCTTCCAGCGTTCTTGAAGGTCCTTAAAGTTCTTATAGGTTGTATTGATATCTTCTTCTACATTGACCAGGGCTTTAAGTTCGTTTATTATTTCTAACCTTTTGGTAAGATTGGTCTTTAGTCCCTGTTCAAGATTTTTGTAATAGAGATTTCTTTTTTCGCGGTAATCTGAATAGACTTCATTAAACTGCCTTTTGGTAACGGAGTTATATCTAAAATCTATTTCATTACCTCCATTATTGATAAAATCTTCTTTCTTTTCATCAATGAACTCCTGAAATTTTAGGTCAAATTCGTATTTGATCCCATCTACGTGCTTCTTAATGGCCTGTACTTTTTCATTCCTGACCAATCGCTGTAGTTCACCAACCAAATTTTCCATGGACATGGCGTGGTAGTCGGGCATGGGGATATGATGCCGTTGTTGGTTGTCAGAGTCTTCTGCATCCTCGGCATTGGATTCGTCTATTTCGTCCAAAACGTCTTCTTCCTTTTTTGTATTGTCTGCAGTTGGGGTATCGTCGTTTCCTTCTACGGGCGCTTTAGCTGATTTTGGAAGGGCTTCGGTCTCCTCGGCCTCCGTCTTAACCTCTGTAGAGGGCTCGGGCCCTCCTGAGTCGCTTTTAGCTTGTTGGTTATCTTTGGTGGTTATTTCAGAACCAGATTCATCTTCAATGGAGTCGGAAATAGAGGGCGTATCGGCCTGTTTTTGGGCGCCATTTGTACCTTCAGTCTTCTCTGAGGTTTCTTCTGTACCTACAGATTGCTGTAATTTATCTTCTTTGTCTTCTAACATTTTATGAATGTTTATAGCTTTCTAGATGTAATGTACGGAAATATAATTACATCTGTTTTAATAACAAAGGTAATGAAACTTCTTTTTAAGTTTTCTTTTTCAGGGAAGTACCTATATTGGAGCCATAAGGCCCTATTCTGAGCTTTTGCTTAGGAATTCCAAATTTCCCAGGATTTTTCAGCCTGTAGTTCCAGCATATCCGACCCGTTACTTATTTTGCTCCCCATTCCTTCTCCGGTTAACAAAAAGGCTGTTTTTTCCGGGTTGTAGATAAGGTCGTAAAGCAGGTGTTTCGGCGTGATGAAATTATAGGGAATAGCTGGTTTGTCGTTAATATTGGGAAAGGTTCCCAAGGGAGTGCAGTTTATGATTACTGTATATTGGGATAAGACCTCTTTATTGAGGTCTGTATAGTTAAGTTGATCTTGTGTTGGATTTCTGGAGACAAATTTATATTGAATCCCCAATTTTTTTAGAACAAAGGCCACGGCTTTGGAAGCGCCTCCTGTACCGAGGATAAGGGCCTTGGTATGATGTTTCTCCAAATGGGGTTCCAAGGATTTTTGAAAACCATAGACATCGGTATTAAAGCCAATGGTTTTGTTATTTTCTATTTTTATGGTATTTACAGCACCAATTTCTTGTGCTTCAGGGTCTATTTCACTTAAAAAGGACATTATTTGTTCCTTATATGGGATGGTTACATTAAAGCCTTTTATGTTGTTGTTATGGGCCATTACATCTTTAAATTGATCTATTTTGGATAAATCAAAATTTTCATAGGAATAGGAGTTTAAGCCTAGATTGGAAAATTTTTTGGAAAAATAACCCCTTGAAAAGGAATAGGATATATCTTTTCCGATGAGCCCAAATCTTACCATTTTATTTTCTGTTTTTTCCATACCAGTCTAAACTTAACAATATTAAAATTCCAAAAATCACAAAGAATATAGCCCACCAAGATTCTGCCATGGCCAGATTGGGAAGGTATCTTTCGTAGTTCGTTATAATGGGGTTGTTGTTGGTGTCCAAGAGTAGATTTCCGGCCGCATCACTTTTGAAGAGGGTGCGTTTCCAGGGCCAGACCACCCCCAAGGACCCTGTAATAAATCCTATTATAACTGCTGTGGTCAAATGCTTGTAATGTTTTAGGACATAACTCAATAAATGGGAGAGGGTTACCAGTCCCGCTGCAGAACCAAAAGTAAAGACCGCCAGTATTCTTAAGGTGTTCAATCGTTTTGTATTATGGATAAATTCAAAGTCCCATTTTAGTATATCTGCAAAAGTGTCATATAGGGCATTTACAGAATCTACCAAAAGAAGTACATAATTGCCCAAAAGAATAAGTATAAAGGACCCGGATAATCCTGGGAGGGTCATGCCCGATACGCTTATGATACCACAAAAAAATATAAAGATCAGATTGTCATTTTCTTTGGCCGGATTAAGAAAACTAATGGATATGCCCACTATGAGACCCAAAATGCCGGCGGGGATGGTCTTTTTGCCCCAGTGACCATAATCTTTGGCTATATAATAGATAGAGCCTAGTATCATACCAAAAAAAGTGGCCCAAACATAAAGTTCTTTTCGTTCCAAAAAATAATCCAGAATTTTGGAGACACTAAAATAACTTACCAGCATCCCAAAAATGAGCAATGACAGGAACTGTCCGTTGGTGTAGCGATAAAAACTTTTAAACCTACCGCTGATCAATAGTTTAAAGGCTTTGGCATTGACTTTTTGCAGTGAGTATATAAATTCCTCATAAAATCCGCCAACAAAGGCTACTATTCCGCCGGATACACCAGGTACTTTATTGGCAGCACCCATAAACAAGCCTTTAATGACAAGGAAGAATTTATCCTGTAATGTTCTAGGGTCTTTCATTCTGGGGCCGGGCGTTTACTTTTTAGTGGCTAATTTTTCCAGTATAAAAATAAGGGAAAAACCAAGGAATGCCAGTATAACGGCAGATATTAATTGTGGTTCCCCTTCAAAGTTGAATGGGGAAATATTCTGTTCTTTTATGGCGATTATTTTTTCTCCGAATTGCTTGGTTTCCAGAACCTCTTTCCAGGGCCATATCTTATTTAGTGACCCAAGTATAAATCCGGTCAACAGGGCCAGGGTAACATTTTTGTAATGGGTAAACATCCATTTTAGAAGCTTGGCGAAGCTTAACAGGCCAAATATGGCGCCAAGTCCCACTGTAATGATAATTTTCATATCGCGTTCGTGAACGGCGTCCAATACGGTCTTGTATGAGCCCAAGAGTACCAAAATAAAGGCCCCGGATATACCGGGTAAAATCATAGCACAAATGGCCAGAGCGCCAGACATGAATAAATAAGGAAGCGAGGCTGAGTTCTGGGAAGGGGGCAAAGTGGTTACGTAGTAGGCAATGGCAGCTCCAATAATCAACATTAGTACTGCGGCCATATTCCATTTTTTAATCTCTTTGCCCACGAATATAATACTCGCCAAGACCAGACCAAAGAAAAAGGACCATAGGGGAATGGGCTTGTTCTCCATGAGCCAGCTAATAAGTTTTGCAAGGGAAAGAACACTGATGCCAATTCCTATGAGAAGAGCCAATAGGAAATTTCCGTTGAGCTTGGTCCAGAAGGCTGTAAAGCCATCTTTTCTTAGGGTTTTTAGAAGCGATAGGTTAACGTTGTTGATACTGCTAATAAGTTCTTCGTAAATACCGGAGATGAAGGCAATGGTACCACCCGATACCCCAGGAACAACGTCGGCAGCACCCATGGCCATACCCTTTAACGAAATAATAATGTAGCTTAAAAAATTGCGGTTTTCCATATATGATAAAAAAACAAAAATAGCTTTTTTATCTGGAAGCTTTTTTCACATCTTCGATTAAGTTTTGGGCCCAATCGGTATTGTAGAATTGTGGGAATTCATCCTTAAACAAATGCAGCTGTCCAAAATCAATTTTAAGGGCATTTAATAGTCGGTATTGGGCTCTGGCGAAATCACTGATCAGGAGATAGAAGCCAGCCATTTTATATTGCATTTCACATCGTTGCGGGTAAAACTCATGGCCCTGAAGCAATATTTCAATGGCCGAATGTACATCCAGATTTTGAATGGCCGTGTCTGCCCAATGAAACCAAGTGTCAAACTCGTAATTCCCTAAATCAACCGCCTGTTGATAGGCATAATAAGCCTCATCGTTGTTATTGAGGGTAGCATGGATCTTACCGCACTTTTTCCAATACTTGGAATTCTCACCATCAATATTAATCGCTTTGTTGATGTAGTGTAGGGCTTTTTTATAATCCTCTTGTCTAATGTAGTAATCAGTAATGGCCAGCCATCCCTTGTC
This sequence comes from Arenibacter sp., assembly GCA_041582955.1. Lineage (GTDB taxonomy): Bacteria > Bacteroidota > Bacteroidia > Flavobacteriales > Flavobacteriaceae > Arenibacter. The sequence goes on along the minus strand of JBFHGV010000068.1, from coordinate 1,197 downwards.
TAACAAGGGGTCTTCATGAACTGTTCTGTAGTAATAGGTTTTGGCCATATCAAAATTCCCCAACTTTTCATGGCATCTTCCAATCCTTAAATAGGCATGTGAAGTGGGGTCTTCAATAGAAATTGTGGTTTCGTAATTTTCAATGGCCTCATTATATCGACCCATTTTTTCCAAAACTTTTCCTTTTTCAAAATAGGCCCCTATAAAAGTATCGTCTGAAATTATGGCGAAATCAAAGGACGTTAAGGCTTCCGGGTACATGTCCTTTGAGAAATACATCTTCCCCAGTTGATGCCAGGCCACTTCACTATATGGGTTGCGTTCCAAATAATCGTTGAGGTATGCTATGGCCCCGTCATAGTCTTCTAGAAACTCAAAGCAATAGATAACGTTGTAAAGGGAAGAGTAGTCTTCCTCATCAAATGAAACGCACATCATGAAGTTTTGTTTGGCATCTTCAAAATTGTCCATGAACAAATACTCCATTCCAAGGAGGGAATGGATATCAAAACTATCATCCGTAAGATTCAAAGCCTGATTAAGTAGGGTCACGGCTGCCTCGTGATTGTCCTTTTTAGAATATATATTGGCTCTTTGAATGTATATTTCTTCGTTGCTACTGTCTATTAATTGTAGCTCATCCAACATTTTTTCTGCCAACTCCAGATTGTTTTCAAAAACCAGCACTTCTATGGACAATAACTTAAGTTCTATACTGCCCGGATGCTGTTCCAAACTAATCTTTATGGCTTTTTTTGCCAATGAAATTTTTCCGCTGTTGAGATAATGGTGAATAATATCCTGAAAATCTTCCGCATCAAAGAAGTAGACATCATCCGTCTTGAGCATGGATTCAAACTTAGCAATTGGTTGCCCCGGTCTTTCGTTTGGTTCTAACGCCATAGGAACTTCTTAGTTATTCATAGAACTAAAATACTCTTTTGAGGCCTTTAATTCCGACCGTTATGGTCTATATTATTAACAAATTAGTTAACAAATTATTGTTCAAGGGAGTTCAATACCTTTAAAATAAGTTCGCAACCAATAGTGATTTCTTCTTTTGTAATGGTCAATGGAGGGGATATACGGACAGCATTTGGTTCAAAAAGCAGCCAGAACAGAATAAGTCCATTTTTTGAACATTTAAGGATCAATTCATTTACAACCCCCGGATTTTCCATAATCATGGCCAACATT